>JAJZAR010000061.1 GCA_021799315.1 Thermoplasmata archaeon
ACATCGACATTCACTATTTCATCCATTATGTATTTTCCATTTCCCTTTTTCTTGAATAACATATTGAATTCCTGGGCCGTTATTATGGGCGATTTGTATCTTTCAAAGTCGTCCGTAGCGACCCGTGGGCACCCTGTGAATATGATACAATCCGCCATCATGTTTTCAAATTCTGTTGGAGAAGATTCGTTAGAATATACAAGCACAGCATCTCTACCCATTTCCTGGAGGTCTTTCATAACCTTCTGGGCAAGATTCATTCTGTACTGACCGATTTTAGTATCGACAACCACAACAAATTTTTTTGCATCCAGTGCTCTGGACATGTTAAGGAACCTGCGCCTTATTCTTCTGTCAGCCTCAGGTTTCATTGATCTCAGTTCCTCAGGTTCACTCATATCAAGAACAAAAACTTCTTTTTCTGTAGACAGTTGCGCGCCCAGAGAATGAAAAACGCCAGTAGAAACTATGATATGGCAATCGGCCCACGTATCAAGATTGTGTATGGGACTGAAATTGCATCCAAGAAGTTGCCCCTCATATTTCAGTCTCCCGTCATTTTTGCCAAGAGATGCTTCATATCCCTTTGATCTGAGATATTTTACAAGATCGTCGGCAGCCTTTCGGTACTGGATCGAATAAGCAACCCCTATCCTTTTGTAACCCTTGTTTGAGAGTTCTGTCAGATCGAGATTATCAAACCCTCTGTATTCATCATGCACATATTCCTCAAATATCACAGGTATCTTGTACGATACGTTCGGTATTTCAGTGTGTCCAAGTTGGACTATGGCATCCACATTTCGCCACTCTTCCATGGTTCCAGTGTCGCATGCTCCATAAAATCCGGAAGAACTCACTATAACACTGAAATTGGATGAAAGTTCCTGAAAATATTTGAACACACTGGGTTTAAGCCCATCTGGAAGTTGTAGAAGTATGCGTTTAGCCCCTATTTCCTTCAGTTTTTCTATAACCCTTCCAGGGTCCATGTATGCCAATGTTTAAGGGAATTCCTCATGAGGTAATTGATTTTGTCATGATTTTTTTCATGTTTAGTATTCTGCCTTTAGAAAGAACGGTAAATTTAACGTTGGACCAGTTATAGTAAAGATCTCTCACATCATCTATGTCGGAAATAAGCATATCAGCATCCATTCCCACCTCAAGGCTTCCCTTTCTCCCATCCAACCCTAGAGAACTGGCACCCACAGTGGTCATTCCGTTGAAAACCTCATTAGGACTCATTCCGCAGAACCTCACTGCAAGATTTCCATGAAACTTCATATCCGTTACAGGAGATAGGGGAGAAACGTCCGAAGCCACACCTACGGGTATGCCCTCTTTGATCCATAAACCTGCGTCAGCATATTTTTCACCCAGAGAGAATGCGGTTCCGGGCAATATGGTAGGAATAGCTCCATGACTATTGGCCAGCTTAATTTCTCCTACAGATGAATGAAGAAGATGATCCACAGATCTTATCTTGAACTTTTCCGTAAGCCTCAATGCTCCAATATTCTTTATTTCATCGGCATGAAGCCTCGCTGGTATTCTAAATTTACTTGCAGCCTGGAAGAAGTGCTCTGTCTCTTCTGGACTGAATGCACCCTGATCGCAAAATGAATCCACAAAATCGACTCTTTTTCCTAATTTGAAAAGAATCTCTTTCTCTGCTTCCTGCAGATACTCCTTTCTATCCCTATCAGTGGGAATGGCATGGAGAGGAAGCAACGTTTTCATGATTTTTATGCCGGAAAATTTTTCCATAATTTCCATTGCTCTCAGCATTCTTTCCTCTGCATCCAGTCTCAAACCATATCCAGTCTTTATTTCAACCGTTGTGACCCCATTGGAAATATGTGTTGCCAACCTCTCCATGGACCCTTGTAACAACTCATTAAGTGATGAACTGCGAGTGTCTCTCACTGTCCGGTTTATGCCGTTGCCGGATTCAAGAAGCTGCAGATAGGTTGTCCCTCTTGCCCTCAACTCGAATTCTTCTGATCGATTTCCACCATACACCATATGAGTGTGCGTATCAACAAACCCAGGAGTTATGGATTTTCCGGATGAATCCAGAACTTTGAAATCCTGAAGATGGCCCTGCAAAGAACTCGTTTTCCTGAACTCCCTTACCTTTCCCCTACTGATTACAATGGATTGATCCTGAAGACAGTGAACAGTATTCTGGCCGTAGCTTGGAATATCTTCGTATCTGCAGGGAAGAAATATTTTCTTTGGGTTGTAAATCAATAAATCCTTCATAGATCCTACAGTGGTAAGTTAAATTTAAGGGCTATGAGCGTTGCCAATGTTGCAAAGAGAATAAATTCTACGAAAGGGATCTTATATCTAAGCTTTAATCTGTCACCCATATCCCATGTATAGAACCTTACTGCATCCACATCTGTTCCTTTCTTTACGGTGCCACTGAGACCATATGTACCCGTGACCTTTCCTGTAGCGTAAATTCCGTAAAAGGTTGCAATTATAGATACAATTCCAAGGTTTATAAAGAACATAAACGAGAACGGTAGCAGGAGATCTCCTCCAAAAAGTGCAAATGAAAAGGGAACTGTGGAAAAAAGTATGGCAATGATCGCCTTTACATCTCCAACGCCAAAAAGAACTTCGCCAATAACCATAAGAGAAAAGAGTGCCTCGAATCCCCATGGAATTAACATGCCCGGTTCTAAATAATAAAGAGCCACTGAACCGATTACAATTGCTGGCACTATGGCAATTATATATTTTCTTCTGTCATATGCAAGAAACTGTAGGCTGAATATGATAACAGACAGTATGGAAATAACAACAAATCCATGTAGAATCAAACCTGTAATCAGTGCCAATACAATCACTGGAATGAACAGGTAACTGCTTATCTCCCTCTTTTTTACATCCCACAAGGAGCCATAAATAAGTGTAAGAATAAGCAATAAGCTGACTGCGAGCTCCAGATATACCTGCTCACTGGTCATTTGGCCTCTTTTTTCTGTAATATTCCATAACAGACGACATATCATCAGATCCATGTTCTGCCTTTTCAAGAAGAAATATGCTGTTTGCCATGGATGAAAGGAAGTCAGGAACTCCGAGATTTCTCTGCAACTGGACTGCATACTCCAGATCCTTTAGTTGATGTTCAAGAGAAAATTCTGTAGAATAATCTGCACGCATTAGTTTATTTTTCTTCAGTTCTAGAATTTTAGATGCTGCTCCACCAGACATGAGTGCCTCAATTGTAATTTCATCCTTGAGGCCAAGTGTTCTGGCAAGAGAAAGACCTTCAGAGGCTGCAAGCATGTTGATGCCCATCACAAGATTGTTCACGAGTTTTGTTGCAATGCCGTTGCCAGACCTTCCGCAGTAAATCTGGGCAGAAGTAAAGGTTTCCAATATTGGTCTTATCTTTTTAAATATGGTTTCATCCCCGCCACACACTGCAGCCAGTTTTCCAGCCTTAGCCGCAGGAACACTGCCTATGACAGGGGCATCCATGTATGAACAGTTGTTCTTTGCACTGAATTCATGATTTTTCAAGGATTGTTCATGAGATATTGTTGACATGTCAACAATTAATTTGCCCTTACCCTGCTTTACGATTTTCTGCAAAATCTCCCATGATGCTTCTGAGTTTGTCACAATCATAAACACAATATCAGCCCTTTCCATCACCTCTTCCGGAGACCCTACAGACCTGGAACTCAAATTTTCCGAAATCTTACTGGTGGTTCTGTTATAGCAAACTTTTATGCCATATGTGTTATCAATTTTCTCTGCAATCACTGAGCCCATTCGCCCCAATCCAATAAATCCAATATCTTCCATAATCACACCCAATAAACCGATGAGCCAACTAGCTGTTTCGCGCACTCGATACTTCTGTAACCCACTTCCCGATTGTTCAGGTGATCTCTTGCTGTAAGATATGCAGTTTCAGGAGTGTTATTTTCATCAGAGAGGTGCAGCAACACTATTTTAGTATCCCTATCACTGATTGCTTCAAGCGCCTGAGAACACTGTTCATTTGACATGTGCCCATGGTCACTCATTATGCGCTTCTTCAAACTTTCAGGGTAAGGTCCTGTTCGAAGCATCTCTGTATCATGATTTGACTCAATGGCAAGTATATCTGAACCTGAAACAATGTCTGAATGATCCATAGGAAAATATCCAAGATCTGAAAAAAGGCTTATCTTTCTACCCTTATTTTCAATGACATAACCCACTGGGTCAACAGCATCATGAGACACGGAAAGAGGTTTTATGTAAAAATTACCTATGATTAGGTCATCCCCAACACAGAATGCTCTATCAAGACTTATCACATTCTTTGTTTTTTCTCTCAAATAAATATCAGCCTTCAGCATGCGAGAGGCGGCCCCTAGCCCCGAACTGTGGTCTCCATGTTCATGAGTGATGAGTATGGACATGGGGAGATCACCTATATTCAACTCATCAGCTCTAGCCCTGAATCGCTTTACAGATATGCCAAAATCAATGACTATTGCATTATCGCTATCCCAAAGGATTGTACTGTTACCTTTGCTCCCACTGGAAACAACGTTGAACCCTAGCTTGCTCACTTGAAAATATATTACAGACTGTCTCTTAAGTTTTTACTGCAGGGCTTTTTAACTCCTTTGCGTTATATTGTATGCTCATAGGGGTCAGAGCAATGAAGAATATGCTAAGATACCTCTGATCTTTGTGCTGAAATCTTACCCCCATGGCTCATTGAAAATAAATGCAGCAATACTGCAATATCAATTACAACCACACCGAATATTTCGTCTTCAGCTACGGACTGCCAGTTGACAGATAAATAAATGATCCATGCAAGAATCATTAGTATTATAAGGGAAATTCCAAACTTTCTTGATGAATGAAGTAGCGAAATGCCTACAACAAGGTAGGAGATTGAAGCAATGATGAAGAACCAAATTGATACAAAATCATGAGGATAGGTTCCTTCGTGATAGATACCGATAAGTGCAAGGAAAAGCCCTGATATAATGAAGAATGACATGCCAATATTTCCAATCTTTTTCGAGCTGGAATTTATGACTGAAAGACTGAACAGTGCAATGATAACTCCAGTAATGATCAGTCCATAGTTGTAGACCCAGGGATATGCAGGGGCTGGGTGATCATTCAACAATAGAGTTCCACCACCCAGATCACTCAAGGCATTCCCTGTTACCCTGAACCATGGATTGAGGTAAACAGATAGACCAATGGTCACCCATGCGGCTATTATGGCCAGCGGTCCAAGAATAAATTGTGGTTTCATGTGCTTTATGTCCATTTTATATCATATTGAATGTATATATAAAACTACTCGGAAGGCTATGTAATGCATAATTGAAAATATTATTTAGAGGTAAATACCCTTTGACCACTTTACGTTAAGGATATTACATCTGGAATCACGATTACAATCTATCTGAAGTTATTTCGATTGGCGGAAGGTGAGGTTTAATTACCCTTAGATTCCTGTGCTTTTCTTTATGGCATCTTTCCTGCAACTGAATTCGGCAAAATTTTTTCTGAGTTAATCGTAAAAGGCGGCAAGAGCAGGTATTATTTTAAAAAATAACTAAAATGGAGATCATGGTTGTAAAGAGATGTTGGATAAATTTCCGTTGACAAATAGGTGCGGCCAAAAAACGTATTAAACATAGAGATAACTCTTCCTGCGCAATGAAACTCTTACTTCACTTCACATACACAAATCTTGAGAGAGAACAGGTTTCTCTTTCACGGTAAAAATGTAATCTTTTACATGACAACTTCTGATGAGACCACTCTATCAAATTGGAACTGAATGAATATTCGTTCACAAACGCTAAAATACCTCAAACGGATTCAGTGAGATTATTTATGAGGAAATTTGTCCTGAAAATGGGAGTTATATTCATTGTAGTTGGAATAATCCTTGTTATAGCAGGTATTGGCCTCACTTCAGATTACCTTACTGTAAGCAGTGATTTTCACAATGTAAAATCTGCCTATTTTTCAAAGGAGATGAATATAACCTCTGATGGTCTGGTGGCACTTGACGGAAACAGCACCTTTTATCTCATTAATGCGACAACTATGGATGTAGTTAACAGTACTAATATAGCACATTATTCCATTGCCGGCATTGGTAATAATTCCTTTGGATTTTCCTCAGAATTTCTTGTTGGGAAAGGTTCCTACTATCTCGTATCCTTCCAAAGCCCTCGCGCTGGTGTAGTTTACTCCTATACCAGCAATTTTGGCACTTTCACAGACCTTGGTATAATTCTTATTATCGGTCTAGCTGTGACTGCAATCTCCTTTATTGTGCTTATTGTGGGATTTTTACTGAAACCTCGTAAGGGAAAAACTGAAAAAGAGCTTATTGAAGAGGAGTTGAAGGAGTAGGTCACTTTGATTGAAATAGAGAATATTGTTAAAACCTACAAGGGAGGGAAAAAAGCTGTAAATGGCATTTCTGAGATAGTGGACAATGGAGTTTGCACACTAATAGGAAGAAATGGAGCAGGAAAGACAACACTGCTCCGCATGCTGTCTACACAGTTGCTCCCTACATCTGGAACCGCCAGAATAGATGGACTTGACATTGTAAAGGATGCTACGAAGTTACGGAAAATCCTTGTAAGTATTCCACAGGAGGCATCTCCTCTTGGGATCTTAACACCTTACGAGCAGGTCAATATGTATCTTCTTGGAAGGAAATTCAGCATCCCGGACGCACGAAGAGCAGCGGAAAGTGCTCTTGAAACCGTGGGTTTGTGGGATGTGAGAAATAAACCATCGGATACATTGAGCGGAGGAATGAAACGAAAGATGTTTGTGTCCTTGGCACTGGCTTCCAATGCCGACATGGTTTTTCTTGATGAACCAACCACTGGACTGGACCCTCTCTCAAGACTTGAGGTATGGTCGGCCATTAAAAAGCTCACTGGAAATGTGCTTCTTACCACTCATTATATGGAGGAGGCTGAATCATTATCCAAGAAAGTTTATCTTCAGGATCAGGGGCAGATAATTGATAGAGGAACCGTTAAGAAACTACTATCCCGATTCGCAGGGAAGGTAAGAGTGGAATCAACAACGGAACTTTCCAATTCCTTCAAAGTTGGAGGCAATTTTGTGAAATATGATGATATTGAAAGCTCAGAATCTTACATAAGACAGGGACTTACGGTCAAGAAAATAACGCTTGATGATCTCTTTATAATGAGAGGTGTTGATCTTGAATCTTAAATTCATTCTGTACTTTTCGTGGTATTATGGTGTAAAAATTATAATTAGAGGCCCATCTTACATAATTGCATCTCTCGTAACGCCCCTCACCCTTCTGTTCGTAGTTTACGTCCTCACGCAAGGAGCGCTTGTGGAATATGCCATAATTGGAGGGATGATCACACTTATCGCTTCCGTTGGATTGCAGAGCGCTGGAGACGCTACGTTCATGAGGTTGCAGCTCCGTATTCAGGAAATGTATGTTGCAAGCCAGGTTTCGCCAATAGACTATATGCTCAGCATGACCCTAAGTTTTCTGGCATTCTCTATTCCGGGCATTGTGGTGTACAGTTTCCTTGGCGCATATTACAATTTATATAACCTTGCAACCACATTTTACATGGCTTTCCTCATAATCATTCTCATACTATCCACGTCAGCCATATCATTTATAATTTCAAGCATGGTGAAGCATGTCAGGAATATATGGGGCATAACTGCAATTCTTTCCATTGTCATGACAGTTATTCCGCCAACATTCTATCCCTATACATATCTTCAGGGAAAATTTGGGACAAATGGATTGATTTATCTCATGTCCATATCACCAGCTACGCCTGCAGCTGTTTCGGCACAGATGTTTTTTGGACTGACGCCGATGAATATTCCACTTTTCACCACTATGGTCATTGCAATGCTTTCGGAAACAGCAGTCTATTTTACAATCGCAAAGTATCTGACACGGTGGAGAGAAGTGTGATAGAATAGATTTATTCCATGAACGCATATACAGATGTGCAATTAGAAGTAAAAAAGTACAAATTGAACT
>JAJZAR010000062.1 GCA_021799315.1 Thermoplasmata archaeon
TTCTTCTGGAAGAGGCCAAGAAGCTGTATAATTACGGAGACAGTGTGTGATCAACCCATGTTGAATGAAGACTTTACCTTCTCAAAAAAGAGTGACCACTATCTCATATCCTTTCAAAGGCTGGTGAAGATGACAGGAAACGCCCCTTTTAACGGTGGACAGTTTGTTGGGAGGAATTTTATTAACAGAACTGTGCCTAAAAATTACATGGATGATCCGATCATAGAAACAACAGGATTTTTGATGATGAATAAGTATACTCCAAAAGATACTGCAGTGACACTTACTGCGGTAGATATCAGAGATGTCAAAACAAAATCTAAAATTATTGAGGGATTTGCGTTTCATACGTTCTTAACAGCAGGTGTTGACAATGCAATATCCGTAGGAGGATTCAGCAAGGGACAGGGAACAATAAACATCTGTGTAGTGACTGATCTTCCTATGACAGACTCAGCTACAATAAACGCAATCCAGACCATTGTTGAATCAAAATCAGCAGCACTGTTCGATACGGATATCAGGGATAGAAACACCGGAAAATTGGCTCCCGGGACATCAACAGATACTGTAACGATCATAAGAACATCTGAATATGAAGATGTCCCGTATTGCGGTAGAGCAACACCATGGGGCGCCTTACTCAGTGAACTGATATATTCCAGTCTCACGGAGGTTCTGCAATGACTCCGTTCAAACTGATGAAATAGATTTTGCCATATCAAGATTGGATGAAATTCTACCTGTCTTTCTCAGGACGTAAAATGTGATCAGTATTATAGAAAATATAATGAAAGAGATCAGAGCCGGAATCCTTAGCCCATCGTAAAGATCAGATATGCAGTTGTCAATTCCGAAAAGGACGTAAAAGAGCATTGCCCTTGGATCTATACTACCTGATTTTTGATATATTAATGAGAAAATAATTGAAATAACGGCAGCAGTGATAAACCACCCTAGAAAATTTGTCCATGGGTCTCCGAAATACTGGGTTTTAGATGTCCACACCCAGAGCACACCTGAAAATCTTGGATCAAATGCAAGATCTAGAGCCACCATGAGAAAGGGCATTGCCAATTTCTTTCCAGCCTGATATGCATAGAAACTCAGGGATGCCCATAGCAAAGGTATGAACAGTGGAATGGGACCTATGAAGTTGCCAAGATCCTTAGTATAGTAATAGTGACCAAAGGGGATGCCTGTGGTGAGGCTCGTGTATTCAAAGAATGAGCCAACAAGGGCAGCAACAATAAAAAATACGACTGTCTTTTTAACTTTCCACAATAGGAGAGAAGTTATGAGATAGGCAATGAGCAAAAATATGGAGACTGTGGTTGTGGAAAACAGTTCATTGCCTTTCAGTCCCGGTATCTGCCCAACAAAAAGGTAGGCGATATAGATGAAAGATACTGCCCATGCAACATTACTTTTTTTCAAATGCCGCAACAATTCTCAAGACAATAAAAAGGTTCCTTTATTCGGACGAATAGTCCTGATAAAATATTCAACAGTAATAAATGTTTATTTATACGAATACCGATGTCTACTTATGACTCAGGACATGACAATGGATTCTATCGCAAAATTATTTAATGAGACAAGAAAAAACACTGAAGACATTGTGAAACCGCTGTCCATAGAAGATATGACTATACAGTGGGGAAATGATGTAAGCCCAATGAGATGGCATTTGGGGCACACCACATGGTTTCTGGAGAGAGTTGCGCTTAGAAACCGGCATAGAGATTATGAGCCTTACAGAAAGGAATATGATTACCTGTTCAACTCTTACTATGAGTCCATTGGAGATTCATTCCCCAAAGATCTGAGAGGAAACATTTCAAGACCGGGTGTCAAGGAAGTCATGGAGTACAGGAAATACGTAACAGGGAAAATAAATGACGCTATTGAGTCCATGAATGAGCAGGATCAAAATCTGCTCCTGCTATGTATCAACCACGAGCAACAGCATCAGGAACTCATGCTCATGGATATCAAATACAATTTCTTCCATAACCCCTTAAAAATTCCCTATGAAAAAAGAAGCGAACAAAAAAGTGGTGCGAAGCAGACATTACACTTCAAGGATTTTGAAGCTGGACTGAAGGAAATCGGATATGGTGGGAAAGGGTTCGCCTTTGATAATGAGGTACCAAGGCATAAGGAGTTTGTGGATTCATTCAGGATATCTGACAGGCTTGTGACATGCGGAGAATACATGCAATTCATAGATGACGGCGGATATGAAAAACCATTATTCTGGCTTTCAGATGGATTTACTACAGCTATGAAGGAGAAATGGAATGCACCCCTATACTGGTTCAAAGAATCCGGAGAATGGAAAATTTTCACACTGAATGGTGTTAAAGGTGTGAACCCAGCAGAACCTGTTTCCCATGTGAGCTTCTATGAGGCCTATGCCTATGCAAAATGGGCAGATATGAGGTTGCCAACAGAGTCAGAATGGGAGGTCGCCTTCGGAAAAGAAGAACCCGGAGAATCATGTAATCTCATGGAATCTGGGAATCTTGAACCTTTGCCGTATAAGGGTTCCGGATATCAGGCCCTGAGCGATTTGTGGCAATGGACTTCAAGTGCCTATCTCCCCTATCATGGGAGCAAACCTCTACCCGGTGAAATAGGGGAATATAACCATAAATTCATGTCAAATCAGATGGTTCTGCGAGGTGCTTCCTATGGAACACCAAGATCACATGCACGATCCACCTACAGAAATTATTATCATCCAGATACAAGATGGGCTTTCTCTGGATTCAGGCTGGCGAGTGATCTGTAATGGCATCAAAGGAAAGATACAGGAATGTTGATCTTAAGCCAGAACTGAAGAGTTTCAGAGATGAGGTTATTGCTGGCCTTTCTGAAAAGCAGAAGAGAATAAGCCCGAAATTTTTTTACGATGAGGAGGGATCAAAACTGTTCAATGCAATAACCAGGCTTGAAGAATATTACCCCACGAGAACTGAAGCTTCCATACTGAGTGCACATAAGGAAGAAATATGCAATCTTTTCTCAGATCATGGTGCTCTCTTTGAGTACGGCAGTGGAGGTTCTTTCAAAACAGAGATCTTACTGGATAGTTGCAAGAGAATTGACACCTACGTACCAATAGATATTTCATCATTCTATCTGGAGCAATCCTCAAAAAAACTGCTTGTAAAATACCCTTCACTTAAGATAATTTCAATTGCACTTGACTACTCTGGAGACTTTACCATACCCATGCTTGATTTATCGGGAAATATTGTTGCCATATTCCTTGGATCAAGTTTGGGTAATTTCGAGCCAGAAGTCTCAAAGACATTCATGTGGAATGCCATGGAAAATCTGGATGAAAAGGACAGGTTACTAGTGGGTGTTGACCTCGTAAAGGATAAGGATGTTCTGGAAAGAGCTTATAACGATAAGAGTGGTGTCACAGCAGCGTTCAACCTCAATCTTCTGAAACGCATAAGAAGAGAATTACGTTCAGACATAAATCCTGAGGATTTTGAACATTACGCTTTCTATAATGATGAAATGAACAGGATTGAAATGCATCTGAGAGCCAAAAAAGATATTCATTTTTCAGTGGATCAGGTTAAGATCACAATGAAAAAAGGAGAGACAATACACACAGAGAACTCATACAAATATTCTGTGGACCAATTCACTGAACTAGCCAGGCAGAATCATCTGGAAATAAAGCATATGTGGTGTGATGCCAAAAATTATTTCGCAATTTTTGTCCTGAAAAAGATATGATAAAAAATGAAAATAATCTGAGTTATAACAACATTTAAGGTCTTTCAGAAATTCTTGACGAGTCTTATTAAATGGAGAACCCTGAACAGCTGCCCGTAAGTTTGAGTCCTAAATGGCGTCTGTGGTATTTAGCCTACATATTCTCCAATATGTCAGGAGGTTTGCTCACGCCTATGATACCTCTCTTCATTTCATTTTATTTCCACCAGGGAGTCGTTATTGTAGGCATTGCTTCATCCTTGTCTTCCCTCGCATCTGTTGTGGCTCTCATCCTCTGGGGAAACATTTCAGACAATCTGAAGAAACGTAAGATCTTTGTGCTCATTGGATTCATGGGCTCCTTTGTTTCTCTCTTTCTCATCATGTTCATGGGCACTGTTGTGGGATACATTGGTATTCTTGTTCTTTACCAGTTCTTTGCAATGGCTGCTGTTCCAGTTTCGACGCTCCTGATCATAGAGAATGAACATGAAAGCAGATGGGCAAAAACTGTTTCTGTCTTCAGTGCAATTTCCACCATAGGCACCGTAGGAGGACTGGCTCTTGGATTGGCTATAGTCATAAACAACCCTTCCTCAGTGTTTATTCTGAAATTCATTTATATTCTTGCGTCCATCATTTACCTTGTAGCTTTCATCCTGTCCTATTTTCTTTTGAGGGAATCCACAACCACCGTGAAAAGGTCATCCATCAGCGCACTATTTTCCATAAGGAACTTTGAAAGAACAAGATACGCTCCATCATACGTATTGCACATAGTGAAACTATTTGGTGCAAAAAGGAACGTGAAGCTGGGCAGCCAGCTCCTCATCTATCTGATTCTCTGTGGAGTACTCATGATGGGTTTTCAGATTTTTTTCACTCCGTATCCCATATTTCTCATTGACAAGTACAATGCAACTGAACCAATTATCTATTCCATGTATCTTATGAACAGCGCGTTCTCTGTGGTTTCATTCAACATGGCAAGCGGGTACATAAAAAGAATGAGCCTGGAGAATGCCATATACATACCCCTGATCATAAGATCAGTGGTGTTTGCAGCAACAGGCATCATTCCATTTCTTGGCCTGTATTCCTTTGAATATATGATCATAGTAATACTTGTATATGGAGCCATGGGATTTGTCTGGAGCTTTATCAGCATAGTCCAGATCACAAAGGTCACAACCATGGCACATAAGAGTGCGAGAGGGAGGGCCATAGGATATTATAACTCCATTCTTGGGGCCGGGCAGATCCTTGGAGCCTTTATCTCAGGTTATTTTGTCTCGTTCTATGGCTACACGGGAGACTTTCTTCTTGCATCAGCGGTTTTGATTATAAGCATAGTGAGCATCCGCCTTCTCAAACAAAGAGGTGTTTCAACACCAATCACGAAGAGTGCTGTCCTTGCGCAGAAGTGAGATGATAATCCAGTGTGAAGTTGTTTCCCTCCCATCTCTCTGAACCCTTCCAGAAAAATGTGAATTCCATCTTGTCACCCTCGTTCATATCCTTCACATTCAGTTCTATGATGTGTAAACCATCCATAACTTTGGTGGCATTCTCATCCTTCATTGTTTTCCAGCCGTCCTTTGTGAAGCGAATGAAAGCATCCGCCTGCAGTATGAAAATTATGGATTCGGTATCTCGCACATAGGTAGATTTATTTCTGAAAGACCAGAAATCCTTTCTTGAAACAAATTTTTTTGTTACATATCTTTCCAATATACGCTGATCCTGATCATAGGGCCTTCCGTTTTCCAGCCCCCATGCCGTTTTTACATATTCTGCATGTGCCCATACAAGAGGCATGGCTGAACCTGATGGCTGTCCGTTGAACAGGCTCCGCCGTGGTATATCCTCCGACTCCCATACCTGCTCTGGAATCATTTTTCCATCATTTGCGAAATTTTCCATAGTTTTCAATAATTCTTCCGCCCTTTCCATGTTCTTACTGCATATTTCGTAATTAGACCTCTCTCCACAGAGCAAGGGCCACCCTCTTCCCTTTCCTGTGCCATCAAAGGGGGCTCCATCTTCGTGCTCCCCATAGCCATCCTTACTGTATCGGTGCCAAACAGGACCATTGGGAGTGATAGTCATCAACTCCCCGTCAATGATCTTCAGAGTGTTGAGAATCTTTGGATCATGAGAATCTTTTATGCCAAATCTTACTAGGGACAGGGCACCAGTGCTCACAACGTCCTCGACTCGAACCATTGTGGAAGACCATGGTCTGTTCTTTATGGAAACATATTCGGAGGAATCCTGATCAGACGTGGATATTCTCACATAATGCCCTTCCACGCCATACTTTTTGGCAAGATCGGTGTCTTGTCTATACATCCATCTGTCAAGGTTTTTTGCATAAATATCACCCATATCCTGTGCAAGAGCAGACTCGTTTGCCATTGTGAGGCTATCAAGCATTTCAGATGCCTTATTCAGTGCTGTGATCTCAACTCCAATGGTAAATGATGAGTAGCCTCCATCCTCTTCCCATCTGTCCTGATCGCTAACTGGGCCGTTAGTTATTATGAATTTAACAGATTTTAAGAGCATTTCCCTGTACTCATTCAGTTCAATGTGACCCTTTTTCCATAAATCATAAAGGAGAAGTACGGGAAAGGCTGTTTCATCCATCTGCAACCCTTTCCAGTATGGAAGTCCCTCAAGCCACATATTCTGTGGCCAATGACCATCTTCCTCCTGTGTGGCCTGAAGGAATCTCAGGGCTTCAACCGCCCCGGACACGTCCCCGAGAATTAGCAAAGCCTGTGCTGCCTCTACCATATCTCTCCCCCATATGAGATGGTATCCTCCCAGATCATCGTCAGTTTTGTTGAACCCCCATGGTATGGAAAGACTGGCAATAATGCCACCAGAAAGAGGTTCCTTGGATATGTGTGATTTGAGAACAAGCATGCTGGTATCTTCAAGTTTATGCTCAGATTTGAGTAGTCTTGTCTTACTGCTTCTCTTTCTGTATGAAAGCCAGCCTTCAGTGTAAGCTTTCAAAGATTTCTCCCATGGAATGAAACTGGATCTTATGGTTTTCATAGCAGCCTCTTCAGCGGAGTGACCGAATGCTATGTAAAGATTGAAAAAATTGTTGCGATCTGGTATGATTTCTGCAGTCATTGCGACATTACCCTCTGTAGCTCTATTAAATTCGTATGTCATATCTCCATTGTTTTTCAGGTCCTGCCAACCATCTGAATATCCTGAGAATCCACAACTCATCTTTCCCTGGGCATTTGGTGAATAAACTGCAATATACATTCCATTTTTCGATGCAAACTGGAACTTCTTTCCCTTATAGGATTCTATCCATGCGGTGTTCATAGATCCTCCATTTTCCAGGTGAGGAGATATGAGCGAATAAATTTTGAATAAATCTTTGCTATTTTCCTGTGAAAATTCCACGTGCTGAATCAGAGTATCATTTTCTCCATCGACAAAAATTGTCTTTTCCAGTGTAAAGGATTTTTCTGGGTTTTTGTTAGTTATTACATAACAAGGAACACCCTTTCGATAGGTTTCAGTAATGTGGTAAGTGTCCCGCTTTTCCTCAAAAAACCTGCCATTGCTCACAACGAGAAATTCCTGATCTCTGATCTGAGCAGTATCAAGGCCAGGAAAATATACCTCATTCAATATTCCATGAGAGATGGTGAAATGAATTCTGGAGCTTTTATCCATGGACGTTCCAACGCCCTCTTTTGCACTGGAGGTCCATCGTGGAGGTATTCCAGGTTTGCCAAAAGCTTCATCGTTTGTCATAATTCTGTAATATGCAGGAGCTTTATATCTTTCGTTATAATTAGATGAATTCATCAAGGTTGTTACCGTAGATGGTCTTCTTGATTTTTTCCTGATTTTCAAGAAGCTTTTCACTGGTAGAAGCCGTGACGCATACATGACCCATCTTTCTCTTTCTTCGTGCGGGAGACTTCCCATACATGTAAATGCGCGTTCCATTTATGCATAGAATTTCCATGGTTTGTGTCGTATCAAGTTCTGTACCGTTTACATTTACTATGCCTGATGGAACATAAGTAACAGGCATTTGCAGAGGTAATCCAGTTACTGCTCTCACATGCATTTCAAACTGTGATATGGAAGAACCCATAAGCGTGTGATGGCCAGTATTATGAACTCGTGGTGCATATTCATTGATTATGGGACCATTTTCTGTCACAAAGAATTCAATACCCATAACACCAATATAACCAAGCGACTCAAGAAGCCTTTGAGATATATTTTTCATTGAAT
>JAJZAR010000063.1 GCA_021799315.1 Thermoplasmata archaeon
AGGAGTTCCACGACCACACAGCTGAAGGAAAGTTAAAAGCTGTTATGACTCCAACAATTCCTAGCGGAAGGAATTTTTCATACAGCACATGGTTTTCTCTTTCACTGGCGATGGTGTTTCCATATAATTGGCGACCCATTCCTGTGGCAAAATAGCCGACATCTATCATTTCCTGAACTTCACCCTGTCCTTCTATGATGGTTTTTCCGACTTCCAGTGAAACTATCTTACCGAGATCTTCTTTGTATTTTACGAGGTTATCAGAGATTTTTCTTATTAATGTGGATCTCTTTGGTCCGGGAATTTCACGCCATTCATCAAACGCCGCTTCTAATTTTTTTACAGCCTTATCATAATATTCATCATTCGCTGAGGAAACTCTACCAAGCTTCATTCCATTTATTGGGCTTATTATTTCAATGGAATTTTTCTCATCAAATTTTTCCCATCTATCAGTATAAACTCCAGAGTTGTTTTCATCCAGACCTAACTTTTCAAAAACTTCATTTTTTACTTTTCCTACATCTATCATTGTTGGAAATCAAAATCTCCCTATTAGGAATAGCGGTGATTTTTAAGGTTATTTTATCTTTACCTGTTTGATATCCTTTTCTTCATCCTTGTCTTTTTTGGAAACTACTTTTTTCCCTGTATCAACAACTTCGTCTATGGCCTTTTTGGCAATGTCAACGAAGTCCCTTGCCAAGTTTTTAAGCTCAGGCAATTCAACGTCCAGTTCAAAATGAATCTTTCCGTTCTTATTTCCAATGTTCTTTTCTACCATGTTATCCCATCTCTATTAGCAAATTTCCCTTATTAAACTCTGCGTTTATTGGAGAAAGAGTACTCAAAGATTGAGGGAGAAAGAATACTCTTCTCCAGTTATCGACCTGTAAAATAAGTTCTCCTCCACGATTATGCAACTCTATGTTCTTCTTTTCGGCGAAGGGCACTCTTATGGAAATGAAATTTTTACCCTTTTCCTGACTGAAACTTATGGGTGGCGTGGGTTCCGCCATGAATTCCCAGGGAGCAATATTTTTGTAAAGTTTCTCCCCCATATTCCTTAGTTGGTCAAAGCCAGTGGGCTCGGTAGAATTCATGGGTATTTTGGATATGGGTAGGTCTGCAAAGGCAACCTTTATTTCATCAAGTATTAAGTCCTGGGATTCTCTCCATTTCTTCAAAAATTCTCCCGTTGAGGAACCGAACACCTTATTCACAACAATTGCGTCAACGCTGTAGCCATACATCAAAAGATAAGTGAACGCTCTCTTTGTTTCGTTGAATGACATCCTGTCTGGGTTACAGACAAGTCTTATGGTTGTTGTGTGCGGATCAGAAAGAATCTCCTTCACGTCCTTCATCTGTGAATAGAGTTCCTCTATGCTGCCGAAAACCTTGTCATCTGGTATGGGCATACTCAGAAAAGGTTTCATAAGCGGTCTCATGATTTTGGCCGTTTTACGGCTTATGGGAAATATTCTCTCCATATACCATGAAAAAGCTTCAGGAAAAGATAGTAGTTTTAGGGACTCTCCTGTGGGAGCCGTGTCCATTATTACGACATCGAAGTCTCCTTTATGCGCATAATCTCTGATGTAAAGTAACTGCGCCGCCTCATCGAATCCTGGCAGCGTTGCTATTTCTTCAGCGGCAATCCCCTGAACGCCCTGTGAACGCATCAGAGCGGTAAGATACATTTTCAAATTGTCCCAATATTTTTTAATGGCTTCGGTAACATTGATCTCCTGAAGGAAGAGATTATGCATCACCTCTACAGGTTCGCTACCTATGTCTTTCTGAAACGCATCTCTCAAACTATGAGCTGGATCGGTTGAAACAACCAGTGTCTTCTTTCCTAAATTAGCGCACTGAATACCTGTTGCTGCAGAAACGCTTGTTTTGCCGACGCCTCCTTTTCCTGTGAACAGAATTATTCTTGTCATCTAAATCCTAACTCTGCTTACAATGCTGTAAGCTATTTCGAATAGAGTCTGCAAATTTGGGCTAAGCTTGGCGTGCTTCTGGGACTCAATAGCTCTATCAATGAAACTATTGGCCACTTTTATACAATAGTCAACGGACCCTGTGTTTATAAGCATCTCCTTTGCAGCCTCTATTGCATCTTTATCCGTTTTCTTACCGCTGAGAACATCAGTAAGCTTCTTTTTCTCTTTATCTGAAGAGTGCTTCAACGCATAAATCATTGGAAGGGTGAGAGCGCTGTGCTTCATATCAGTGAAGGGAGGTTTTCCTGTATATTCTTCCTTCCCAACAATATCAAGGATATCATCAGCTATTTGAAAAGCCATTCCTATGTTGTAAGCAAAGTCATGCATGTTCTGAATTTCATCAGAATCACTTCCAGCAAGTATGGCTGCGGACTTCGCTCCTGAAGCAAAAAGAAGGGCAGTCTTATTGGAAATAATTCTCATATATGTTTCTTCGTCAAGATTGAAATTTCCCAGGTTAGAAGATTCCTCTATCTGACCCTCTGCGAGTTTTTTTGCTGCAATTGCAACCACTTCAGAAATTTCTCTGCCATAGGATGCCCCTATTCTATAAGCAACAGAAAAAAGATAGTCACCGGTTACTATGGCATCTGAAAGTCCAAATTTTCTGTAAAGGCTTGGCCAGCCTCTTCTTTCTTCAGCCTCATCGACTATATCATCGTGTATAAGGCTTGCTGAATGCATTATTTCAAAGGCTACAGCAAGGTTCAGGGCAAAATCTACCGGTTCCTTTGTGTTTATCTCATATACAAGCAGAATGATCAGAGGCCTTAATCTCTTCCCTCCGGAGGCGAAGGTGTATGAGGCCATTTCAGTCAGTTTGTCATTATCAGACAATATTACTTCCCTTATTCGGTCATTTATTTTATCAATCTTACCGCTGATATCCATGCTAAGGTTAAGAATTTCTGACATTCAATCAACAATACCTGATGACATCAAAGCAATTTAAGTTTTTTAACATTTTGTTGAACAATATTTTATATGCATTTATTGAATTTTCTCGATTCTTGATCCATTTCTAATTCTGCCAAAATGAACTTCTACAAATAAAGGCTCAGTAAGGAAACGAGTTCTTGACAAGTTACTCTCATATGCTAAAAGCAGCTTATGCCTAGCGGCTGGATCGATTTTCAGTTCATTCGCACCTTGCTTTTCTATGCCATAAAATTATGGAATTCACGCAGTCCAAAATGTGATTTAATTGCTATATTCTAAGGAATTTATTCTTATGCTCTTTAACCATGAATTCCATAAATATAATGAGATTTTAACCATACTGGAAATAATAAAGTTATACACAAATTCATCTAAATAAATAGGTTTTGCAGATTATAATATATTTATTTCAAGTCACAAAAAACATGAAACAATGCCAAAATTCTACGAAAAATTTTGACGTAAGCCCAAGAATTGAGAAAATTATTTGGATAAAGTTATCTCAATGGACGAAACGTTTGATTCTCCTCTCTCACCCTGAACTTTTTCAGTCTCGATATTGATTTTGGCATAGGTTGCGGTCTGGACAAATTTATTTTTTGTAATTTCTGCTATATCAACTGCTTTGCTGATCGACTTTCCTCTGGCTTTTATAACTATTTTGTCAACATTGTTATTGAACTGTGTGACAATGGCCAGCACATAATTCATTGTCGGTTTCTTTCCTACGTAAATGATATTGTTCTCTTCAGACATAGTAAATCACTTAAAACTCAAATTAGAAAATGGTATTTAACCATATCTAAGTTAAATTTCCCTGAAAATTGCATAACGGAGTATGAACATCGAAAGGCAGTGTTATTTCAGTCTGATCATTGTCTCAGTCTTTTTGATTCCTTCTATTTCCTGTATATTGTCTATCAATTCATTAAGTTCCATCAAATTTGTGTATGTTATGACAATGGCAAGATCTGATTTACCAGCCACCTCATACAGCACTGCCGAAATTTTACTGAGTGACTTCATAACTTCTGGCTTTTTTTTGAAATCGTATGTCAGGAGTACTATGGCCTCTTTCTGATCTCTAGTTTCTATTGTAAATTTTGTTATAACCTTTTTATCTTGCATTATCTTGATTCGGCGTCTTATGGTTCCTTCCGACACCTTCAATACGGACGCTATGGCTCTATTAGTAAATCTACTATTGAGCCTGAGCATTTCGATTATCTTTTCATCAAGATTATCGATTTCCATGTCTCATTCATCTATAGAGCGTTCCTTCATTGCTTTTTTCAGGTTTATTTCCCTTCTTTATCAGTTCCTTTGGGACCTGATTCATTCTTATTATGTTTGTTGCCTGAACCATGTAAATTGGTAGTCCTGTGTTTGGATCATTTCCACCTCTCAATATGGCAACTATCTCCATTTTAATCTGAATAACGGATCCATCCTCCAACTTTACCTTTACCCATCTGGGTTCTTCTTCCAGTTCAAAATTAACTATATCACTATTATCTGGCATCCCACCTTGAAAAACCATGGTATGCTATCCATAATCTGTATATAAATGAAACTAAACGAACGAAACAAATACAAGTGTATTCATGAAAAGCTATTTTACACAAAAAATAATACCTGACCTAAGCGAGGGTTGCTGAGCTTGGCCAAAGGTGCTGGACTTAAGATTCAGTCGCGTAGGCGTTCGTGGGTTCAAATCCCATCCCTCGCATTTTACAATTCTTAATTTTTTGAAAGGTTTTTAAAATCACAGAATGACAAGCCTAATATTCAACAGCATTCTTTTTCGGAGGAATTAGAATGTGTGGTTTAATATGATTGTCCGATGAAAAATTTTCAAATCTGATAATGAAAGTTGCACAATTTTCTATTGAATAAATTTCCATGCGAGCTCATCTTCCTATGATAAACTAGTATGGTTCGAGCAGGAAACCTTTACCAAAAAGTTTAAAGGTATCAGGTTATTATATTAAATTGAATGTAACGTGACAAATACTTCTAAAATGTTAAAATATTTAATTGTAACCATTGTAATTATGCTTATTGTATTTGCAGGAGTTTATGTCTCAATCCAACATGTGATAAACCGAGAGTTAGAACTAGATAGGACATGCCAGCTAAATCCCAATGAAATAAAGCAAATGAGTTTTAATGTATCATTTTACAAAGGAACTTTCAATATTCAAAACAACAAGCCACTTTCAGGAACAAGCGCATTCGCAGTCCTCGTAATCACAGCAAATTATACGCGTCAGGTAATGTCTTCCCTTAAGGCAAACTTCACGTTGGCAACCTTCAACAATCTCACCAACAGTAGAGATTATTTGGGATCAGTTCTCTTCAACCCACATTCTAATTCTCTCTTCTCTATCAATACCTGGATATCATCTGTAACTTTCGGAGGTATAAGCATCGGAGAATACAATGCTCTCTTGATAAATTTTTCCGATCGCATAAATAACGTGACTATGAATATAGTAATATGTTATTGACTCAATTTCATATGAATGATAGACGAAGAACTTTGATTATGTGTATCATGTCTGAATAACTAGGCGGTCCAAATCGTCTTCAAAAATGAGCTATAATTATAATCGCTAGATCAAATGACTAAACTTAATCACAATTCGCTCTTTAGTTCAACTCATTTACAGACACCCTTTGGTAACCTTGAGGAATTTGGTGATAATTATAAATTTACAGCGCAACCCTTGCGGATGTGAAGTCTTGAGATAATTCGAAAACGCAATATATGGAATTGTACAATCTGAGATTTAGTCTAAATGATCATTAGACATTCCCTGGCCTTTAGAAAAGATAAAATAACTTTGTATCCATCCGTCCTCATGAAAGATGACAACTCATTACCAACAGAAAGCTCTTTTTCTTTTCAACGGGGAACATATGAGGAATTTTATGCAAAATCCATAGAAAAACCTAAGGAATTCTGGAATGAGCACGCACACATACTTGATTGGCATTCCGAATGGCATCAGGTTTTGGATCAACGAAAGGCGCCATTTTACAGATGGTT
This sequence comes from Thermoplasmata archaeon, assembly GCA_021799315.1. GTDB lineage: Archaea > Thermoplasmatota > Thermoplasmata > Thermoplasmatales > Thermoplasmataceae > Cuniculiplasma. The sequence goes on from JAJZAR010000063.1 coordinate 6,007, forward strand.
TATTGGGGGGAAATTAAATCTGTCCTACAATGCTCTCGACAGGCATCTGACAAATTACAGAAGAAATAAGGCGGCTATAATCTGGGTAGGTGAAAATGGTGATGAAAAGATTGTTACATACCATGGCCTTTTGAAAAGAGTAAATGCATTGGCTCAGGCTATGCGCGACTCGGGAATGCAAAAAGGTGATCGGGTTATCATTTATCTTCCTATGATCATAGAATCTGTTGTTGCCACCCTGGCTGCAGCAAGGATAGGTGTAGTTTTTTCTGTTGTTTTCTCTGGATTTGGTGCTCAGGCACTTGCAGACAGAATCAATGCCTGCAAGGCAAAAATGGTAATAACTGCAGATGGAGGTCGGAGAAGTGGTAAATTAATAGATCTGAAGAAAATTGTAAATGAAGCCCTTGAAGACTGCCCTTCAGTGGAAGAATGTATCGTTGTAAACCATATGAATAATCCAGTAGAAATGGTAGAAGATAGAGATTTCTGGTACCATGAGGTCACCGCTCAAAAACACGTGCAAGTAGAACCGGAATGGATGGATTCCAACGATCCTCTTTTTATTCTTTACACATCTGGAACAACTGGAAAACCAAAAGGTGTGGTACACGGCAATGGTGGTTATGGGGTATGGGCAGCCAATACGCTGAAATGGGCCTTTGATCCAAGTGAAGATGATCGTTGGTGGTGTGCTGCGGACATCGGGTGGATTACTGGTCATACATACATCATATTTGCACCCCTTTTGCTCGGTGTCACATCAATCATGTATGAAGGAGCCATAAATTACCCAGAGCCTGATAGAATGTGGCAGATTGTGGAAAAATATGGTGTCAATATATTATATACTTCGCCAACAGCCATTCGAATGCTTATGAGATATGGGGAAAACTACCCATCAAAACATGATCTGAGTTCTCTTAGAGAACTTGGAACTGTCGGAGAACCCATCAATCCATCCGCATGGGAGTGGTATTACCATGTTATTGGTCATGGAAGATGCCCTATCATAGACACTTACTGGCAGACTGAAACAGGTGGGTTCATCATAAGTCCCACAGCAAACCTCGGTATTGGCATGCTTAAGCCTGGATCCGCCACACTACCCATGCCTGGTATATTCCCCGTCGTACTGGATGAAAATGGAGAGGAACTGGGGATAAATGAAAAAGGTTACATATGTATAAAAAGACCGTGGCCCGGAATGATGCTTACTCTGTATAATGACGATGAAAGGTATAAGTCAGTATATTTCTCAAGATTCAAAGACGTATATTTTAATGGAGATTATGCAATGAAGGATAAAGATGGATACTTCTGGCTTCTGGGACGCTCCGACGAGGTAATAAAAGTATCTGGCCACAGGATTGGCACGATCGAAATAGAAGATGCTCTTGTAGCCAGTGGTGACGTATCTGAAGCTGCGGTTATTGCAAGAAGTGATTCCATTAAGGGCGAAGCAATAGTTAGTTTTGTTGTCCCAAAGATAGGTGTGCGTAAGGAAGGTTTGCAGGAAAAGTTGAAAAGAGATGTTCGAAAGGCGATGGGCCCAATTCTCGTTCCGGATGAAGTTCATGTAATAGAGTCTCTGCCTAAGACGAGGAGCGGAAAGATCATGAGGCGATTGCTCAAAGCAGTTTATCTCGATCAGATGCCTGGCGATATCAGCACACTTGAAAATGAAGCATCCGTTACCGAGATCAGAGAGTCCATAGAAAGATTCCGGAAGGAGATAAAAAAGTAAACATTGTGAATCAAAATTTTCATTCCATGTTTACTCTCTAAATACTATCTAGCGCCTTCAAAACGCTAAAGATAAATTGATTATTTACCAGTCCGGACGAAAGATAAAAGAAATTAATTCGTTGTTAAAAACAGCATTTTTTCTTTGGAAATACAGGAGATTAACTAAATAGATCGGA
>JAJZAR010000064.1 GCA_021799315.1 Thermoplasmata archaeon
TCCGATCTATCCTCTATAATTATATGGAATTACAGTGAGTTGGACCATGTTAAATCTTATATACTGGAGAATAACAAATTCAATCCATTCAATGGTTCCATGGAATTCAATCGCACGGGTTATTACAATCTCATCGTGAAATTCATCAATAAATACGGCAGTGCTTCCTTCAGGAATTTCTCTATTGGCTACAGTAACATAACACCCTCAATCGAGGTATATCATTGGAAAAACGTTTTGAAAAATAATTCCACAGAAACCATTTCAATCAAGGTCAAGACCACATTTGGGCTTAAGACCGAATCGGTGCAAGGAAAAGGATTCACTCTAAAAGCAGGAATCAGCAATTATTCCCTTTCCTATCATAGAGATGGGAATTATCACGTATTCATACATGCAATAGGATTGGCAAATAACAGTGCCCAAATGGAACTCAACACAACCGTCGTCTATTTTACCACATTGCAGGGAATAAGCATCTCCTATTCCACATTTTTTCTAAATTTCAAAGGGGCAGTTACTCTTTTGGGGAACGCCACACAAAGAGCCAGTATACAGTGGTTATCAGATGGAAAATCTGTTGGAACCATGGAACAAATGAACGGGACATTTTCTACAGGTTTTCACACAATTGAAGTGAAAGCAATGTATAGAAACCAATCTGTGGAAAAGACATTCACCTTCTTCACTTTCACCCCTTTTCTTCTGATCCCTCCAATGGTTCTTATCATTGCCTATCCAGTATATGGTGTTATTACAGCAAATAATGATAACAGAGAACTCATAGAAAATCTGATGACCATGGACGACTGTACTATGCGCAATGTGGTGAATGTTCTCAGGAAAAAACACTTTCCTCGAAAAAAAATAATGAGCGCTGTTACTTTCATGGAACAGAAAGGTATCTTGAGGGTTGTTTCCGACCCGGATGGGAACAAAATTCTGGAAATTGTTTCAAAACATAAGAAAGAGTGATATATGAAAATTTATTTACGCTTTTAATCAAGATGAAATTCATTCACGTTTCCATTGTTATATTCGCATTGATGGTGATCATACTGCCTCTGTCTTCCATGGCAGGTGTATCCGGCAATATGCAGGCTCATACAGACATGACAGAGGCAAATAGTGCCGTGGTAAGCCCCTATGTGAACCCATTGCAAAATGTAACAGTAGCTCCCAGCACGCTTCCTTCTTACACCTATTATTATGGGCCAGCAAATACTGCCTGCAACATAACCTCTGCGGACTGGACAAATATATTCGCAAACGTGTTTAACGATAGGAGTATCATATCGTATAATTTCTCAGCCAATACAACGGAGTTTCTCATTATTTTTGACATTACATATACAGGATTGAATCCCTTCGGCTTGACCTATGTTCAGGCACTATCACAGCAGGGAAACCTGAGTGTTTCCCACGAAAGAGCCGCCTTTTGGACTGTTGCTAATAAAACTTCACTGATAAAGGGCTACACGAACTTGGAGGCACTGAATCATGGGGCTTGGCCTGGATTTTCATGGTCAAGAATCAGGGTGCTTCCAATAAATCTCACGTATGAATACACAGGAATAATGATTGCTGTGGTGATATCAGTATTTGCGCTATATTTTGTATTTAATAGAAGGAAGTAAATTCCTTAACAAAATTGTTTAATTCCATACCTGTGATATACCTTTATATGAAACCAAAAATTGTTCTTGGTGTAACCGGGGCTTCTGGAAGTGTTCTTGCGGAAAGATTTCTTGAATTTGCAGATGCTGAGGTGCATCTCGTTATATCGTCTAATTCTGAGCAGGTCATAGAATATGAGACAGGGCATGGTTCTGATAAGTTGAAGGAAAAAGCATCCTTTGTTTATAATGATAATGATGTGGCTGCACGAATCAGTTCTGGCAGTTTTATATTCAATGCCATGGTTGTGATGCCATGCTCAATCAACACTCTTGCCAAAATATCTTCGGGTATATCCGACAGTCTCATAACCAGATCGGCCGCGGTGGCAATGAAGGAAAGACGAAGGCTTATTCTTGTTCCCAGAGAAATGCCTCTCAGCCAGATAGCCCTTGAAAATATGCTGAGAATAACAAATGCCGGTGGCATAATAGCTCCCGCCATGCCTGCATTCTACACAAAGCCTGAAACGGTCATGGACATGGTTGATTTTATCGTGGGTCGGGTTATGGACCTGTGTGGGCTTGAAAATAAATTGGTGAAAAGATGGAGGACGGAGGAGAGGGATTAAAGTTTCTTGCGGATAATATGCTGGGGAGGCTTGCAAGATACATGAGAATACTTGGTTATGACACATCTTATCCAAATATACAGGCACCTGACCTTGTTCTTGTGGAAATGAGCAGGAAAGAGGATAGAATATTGATATCAAGAGATAAGCAGTTGCATGAACGCTGGAAGAATTCCTTTCTCATAACATCTGACAAATTGGACGATCAGTTATGCCAGATAACAGAAAGATTTCACCCATCCATGCAAAGCCTCTTTTCCAGATGCACTGCATGCAATGGCCTGCTTGTCCAACCCTATGCGCCATGCGTTGAGAAATATTACAGAGGAGATGTAAAGGAGGTTCAGCAATGTGATACCTGTGGGAAATGTTATTGGAGAGGTACCCATACACAGAGTATAGTAGGGTATCTTCGTAGACTGGGGATTTACATTGAAAGTTAAAGACTTGGAAAAGGGATGGAAAGAGATATACATTGAATCCACAGATGATCTGTGGTATCTGAAGAATCTAATCGATAGAGGATCCATAGTTGCAAAGACTGTGATGAGGCGAGAAGAACGGTCTGATGATATGGAAAGAAGTAAGGAGATTCCAAGAAAACCTGTGATGGTAGAACTCAAACCCGAGAAGGTATTTTTCCAGCCCTATACTGATAATCTGAGGGTCCAGGGTATCATTGTGTCAGGCTCGGAAGATCTACAGGGGCAACACCAATCCATGCAAATATCAGCAAAAGAGTCTGTGGAATTATTCAGGGAAAACTGGCAAAGCCTTTCCGGGCATATACTAAAAGAGGCTCTTCTGCGAAATGCAAGTGAGTGTATTTTTATAGTGATGGATGACGAAAATGCTCTTCTGGCTGAGCTTCATGATTATGGCATCAGGGAAATGGTGAGAGTACCTTCTGGAAAAATGGGGAAAGCATATCAGACAGGATATTCCAAAATCGGATACTTCCAAGAGATACGGAAAGCCCTGGAATCTATAAAATATTCAGGAAACGCAATCATAACTGGCCCAGGGTTCGAAGGACCAGATTTTTATCTTTACATGAAGGAAAATGCAATGCCAGGAGTCACATTTCATCAGATTCCGTCCACAAGGGAAGATGTTGGAGCAATCTATGAAATAATTGCGGCGGACGAAGTCAGGAAGATCCTTGGGGATTCCAGACTCTCCAGAGAGAAGAAATTCATGGATGCATTTCTTGAAGGTTTGGGTAAACATAAGCTCGTTTCCTATGGATTGGGAATTGTTGCAACTGCTGCAAATATGGGCGCAGTCTCTGAATTGATGGTGGTCGAGGAGAAAATTAGTGATGTTAAAGTCGTTAATTTAATGGATGAAGTGATGAATTCTGGAGGTACAGTCAATATATGTTCCGACAGCAGCAATTATCATGATATGGTCTCCTCATTTGGAGGTATTCTCGCTCTGCTGAGATACGATATCTGATGCAATATCCAAAACACACAAAATACTGGTCCTTATTCTGGAGTTTGAGGTTCCATGCCATAACTCCAATATCAATTGATTTTTCTGTAATATGTTGAGATATCTATTACTGAAAGGATTTAGCTACTATTCAATAAAAATGAATCTTCGCTCCAACAGTCAATTACATCACCAATTTCATTACAAAACATATTATGCTGTCATCAATGTATTTGTATGGAAGAAGCTATATCTGCAGAACACAGTGAGTTGATGGTTCTTTTATACACAGCTGAACAGGAAAGTCACGACAGCTCAGGGATAATTAAGGAAGTTACCAATATCTTTTCAGCACATGCGGATAGGGAAGAAGAAACATTGATTCCCGTTCTGCAGTTCATGAAGGAATGGTCTTCAGGAATTAAGGAAGTCAATGTCTCCTTTTTGAAAGGAAAAGCTAAAGATTTTGAGGTGGAGATAAGTACTATGATTAAGGAACACGCCATAATCCTGAATCTTTTTGATGAAATAAACATAAAAGACCAAAAAAATTCCTGCGAATTGAATAATCTAAGAAGCTTTATGAAGAGACATTCGACTATTGAGGAATATTACTTTTATCCAATGGCCACGTCTGCATGCAACATAATTGAGGAGCTATGAAGACAAACAACCTTTTGTATCTTCCTTTACATGTGAAATTACAAAAGATATTCAACAGGTGAGGTCTGTATGATATCGTATTCCTTAATGTATAGTTTGCCGGGTTAGAAAGGAATGAAATAAATCATATGTAGAGTTCGGAGTAAAATACTGGAATTTCTGGCACATTTCGTCAATTACCATGAGAACACGACATCTCCCTCCTTGAAACCAGCAGCATTGTAATTCTCGTTTATTCAGCAATCATTTTCATTAAACGTTTAGTGTTAAGATCTCAAGTTAAATTAAACCGTTCTATGTTATCAAATAATCGTAAGAAGCACAGATTCAATTTGCAAATAAATCGTTAGCTCACCTCATATATTGTGGTTTAATCCCCAATAGCAGCGCGGAGATGGCGGGCTAGACTAAAGGTGATGGATTTACGGTCAACCCATCCATTGGTTAACAGGTATCCTTTTGATCTCCTTGATGCCATCAAAATCTGCATCATCAGTTATAATTTCAGATATGTTCCGTTCTATTGCACAAGACAGGTGAATTGAATCTCGCGGTTTCAAATTGTATTTTTCACGGATAACCTGGCTTCTTCTAATTATTTCATCATCTACCGGTATAAATCTTAGGAAAGGAAAATTTATGAATTTCTTACCGACTTCAACTGCATCTGTTTTCCCTAATGTTCTTTCAACAACATAGGAGACCTCATCCCAAGTTAAAGTTGAGGTATACGCCTGAATGTCCTTTCTCTCAATTTGTGTTAGTATCCTCCTTGCTGCTTCGGACTCTTTGATGTCATTATAGAGAACAGGGTATAGGAAAACGTTGGAATCAATGTAGAATGTTCCTTTCATACTGCTCATCTGCTATTTTCTTAATATCAACTTTCTTGGCAAGTTTCTTAGAATAAGTGGTGCAATAATAGTCAACATAAGTCACTGATTCTGGTTTGAGCTTCTTTATTATAACAGAATCATCCATAATATCGACAATAACTTCAGAATATTCCTTGATTCCGATCTTGTCTCTGATCTCCTTAGGTATGACTACCTGGCCCTTAGGTCCAACAGTCGTCTTTTTTTCCATATAGTAGTTATATGTATAACTTATATTTATACTGTTCCAACTCTTGTTGCATACCGCCAATTACACTAATAGCATACAGTTTTCTGCCGACATTAGTAATATATTTGTCCCATACACACGAGATGATCATCGCAGTCATCTGAAAGGTTTCAAACTTAATGCTTTTTCAAAATAAGTTCTGGAGTGCACCGTTCTCCCTCCGAAGTGAGCCACGATGACTCTTTGCAAATGAAATTTCAACATTTCTATTAAGGCAGCCATTGATCTGCATTCTCTTGATTTCTCTCTTCTTATCTATAATAGTATTATCATGGTGTTCCAGTTCTATGATAACCCGAACACGCGTACTACATGTATCACAACAAAAATTTTCCGAGAAGTTAATCCGAAGTTCTCCCACTCGCATCTATAGGAGAATGATGCCCACCCAAAGCTCAACCAATTTTGGATATTTTTAATATACTTCGGGATAATACGGAACATCAGGCGGAGGTTGTCGAGCTAGGCTAAAGGCGATGGATTTAGGGTCCATTCCCGTAGGGGTTCGCCGGTTCGAATCCGGCCCTCCGCATTTTTAGAAATATATCCTCTTTTCTTTGATGGTCATACTTAGTAAGATTTATTTGGTTATATCTTATAAAAGTATTATATTGCAGATCACTTGCCTCGAAATATGACTCAGATCATAGGCAAATGCATGTTTCGTGGTCCGGTTTGGCATTATCAAGGCAAGTGGAGTGCATTATGTCATTTATGGCCCGTGTCCACATTCCTTTTTCATCTTAAACCTCAACTGTCAATTATTCTCACATTAACACTTGTAATTTGTCCGATTTCGATGAAATCACTGTCATTGGTAATTATACCAACTCCGTTCTCAGCACATATCCCAGCAATAAGCACGCCCATCTCATTTATAAGCCGTCCTTTTGCCCTGAGCTTGGAATAAATATCTGCACAGTAAATAGCTGTATCTGAGGTTAACTCATAAACCTTGAAATTGCTTAAGAATGATACCCCTCTTTCTCTAGCCTCCTCTGATATTAATGGGGTTAACATTCCCCGGAGAAACTCATACCTATTAATCACAGTTATCGCAGGTGCTTCATCCATAATGTCTCTATATACATCCTTGAAACCTTTTCTCATCCGCGCAATATCTATAAGAATGTTGGTGTCAAGTACAGATGCCAGTTTATCGTACCTCTTTTACGTCTCGCGATTCTGAATGCTTTCTTGCCTCACTAATTTCCCTTGTCATTTTATCTGCATGCTCCTCTGAAAGAAAAGGGCCGGCTTTTACAAGATCGCCTATTGTTGTCCTTTTTTCCGTTTCCTTCAAAAGGCTTCTAATAACTGAAGAAAATGATTTATTGGCTTTCCTCTTGGATAATTCCTCATACACATCGTCCTGAATGAATATTACCTTGACCATATATCCATATATATGTATGGATTAAACCTTTATTCTAACGGTTCAGCAGTCACTTATGGAGCAATGTGTCAATTGATCCCTCAGGTAGATATGGCCATGTACGGATTATGTTCAGGGTAATATGAAAAAATAGATTCAGAAAAGCTGTTAATGAAAAAGCATGTGAAACATGCGTCTCCCCGTTTCCATTCAATATTCAGCTAGCATGATGCACTTCAATTTATAACGTTCAAACAAACGCTAGTGGTAGAATTTAGTCTTGGTAAGTTCGAATAGCACAATAGTGATCAATATGAGCAAGATAATTGCCATATAATCGGTTATTATCTTCTCTACAGTCAACCAGATTGTTATTCCTGCGAATACCAGAATACCGTAAATATCGTGTGTTCTGCCACCCAGTATTTCATGGAGAAACTGCTTATAATTAATTCCGCTATCATAACCTGACCACCATAGATGTGCAACTAAATCTGTAAAAACTCCATATGAAATTATTACCATAAAAAGTGTACCAAAGAATGAGAAAAAGGCCACTCTATTTGCTGTTAACTCAACAAGAGAAATTATAAACAACAGAACCATAATATACACGGACCCTGTCTTTCCTTTATAGAAGTAATTATGAACCCAATTATGCCAGGTTACAGTATTTTTTGTCATATCACTCATGTCACACCTCTATTCTCACGTATGGGCAATTCTTACCATAGTCAGGTAATCTTCTAATTATTTTATCCCTTATATGTTCTTTTTAGTTTCTCTATCAATGGATCGGATATGGTGGATGTATAAATAACAAAGGCAAATATAGAGAAAAGACATGATTTTTGTTAGGGCATTAATGCTTCTGAATGCCATCTGGCCATAATTAAGAAAGTGATTCCTCAGGATTATGATTCTATTGCCCTGGGTTCATTGCGACATCTCCCTTGCCGAAGCGATTTCCAGTTCGTAAGTTTTAATTTCCGTTTTTATCTTATCGATCTGGATTGCATTAAGTGGAATGTCTATTTTTATTCTCTTGTTTCCGATATCCGCAAATATATCACTATTATAGA
>JAJZAR010000065.1 GCA_021799315.1 Thermoplasmata archaeon
TCTCGCATATCCCAGAAAACCAATCAATGAATATATTGCCATCCACGTCTTCAATTGTTGATCCTTGTGCCTTCTTGACTGCAAATTGAAACTGCTTCGTGTATGTACGGGTGATTGTCTCGTATTGATCTTGTTTTTTAAGCAGAACCTTAGATTTTGGTCCGGGCAAATCAGTTATAATCTTAGGTGCTTCACTTAAACTGAACTCATACTCACTTTTCATCGTCACACCTCCAGAATATTCCTCATTGATGCAACTGTATCTGGAAAGGTATTTTTTGCTTGATTCACTGTCTCCAGAGGATTAAATCGCAGAAACTTTTTCTTTGGGATTTCATACATTATTTTTCCGATCACAATTTTTTGTTTCATTTTATTCACTTAACCTATAAAACAAACAGATGCACATTTGCTATAATATGTTTAGTATCATTTTAACAAGTGAGTATTTTAGAGAAAAAATTTTCCTTAGGAGTTATAAAAATGTTAAAACATTCATGAAAATCCATTATGTAAATTGATAGCCTATCTGAAGATCTTAAAATGAAAGGTATATGTTAATTATATTGTTAAATACCACGAAAAGTGAAGTGAATGTAAAAACGCTATAAATCTTCATTTATTTAGGTTTAATTTTCCCATGAGATCATAATAATAATCGTTTGAGGCAGATAAACGAGTCTGTCAATATTTTTTTAACATAAATGACCTAACCGATGAGAACCGTAGTGTTGGCCTCAATTCTACAAACTACCCATGTTGAGCAAATTGTGCACAGGTCAATGCAGAATAATGCGTTGTCGATTCTGTCACCCCTTCTCTGGGCTACGCCCCAGCCAATTATCTTCTTGTCCGCTGCGAATCGCGATTCTGAATTGCTTCTCTGGTGATACTTTTCCATGTAACTATGTCGTTCTTCCATTTCCGCGATCCATTGAGTGTTGCATTCTTCTTTTGCATTATGAAAACTTTCGTATTTCCCAGCTTATCCATGTATGATGGTGATGAATAGTATATGTCGCGTCTTATTGAATTCATTTCAATTCCAGTGAAGGATAATCGCTTTATTGGTCTGTCATTAGCTTCCCTTTCAGATTTAATGGAAGATCCGAGGCTCATATACCTCTTGGTGTCAAGATCCATTATAGAGAAGGAATATTCGAAAGCTTCTTCTTTTGGGTTTTTGAATCATTTTTTTGTCGTCTTCCATGTTAACGGGATACTCCTTTGCCTTATCCTTGAGTTTCTCTGCATATGATTCATAATTCTTCTTAACAGTAAGCTAGTATTCTGTGCCATCACTGGTGGATCTCGAACTTGAGACACCATTCTTTTCCAGTATCAATGTATAGAGGTTGTGTATTAGCAGAACAACCTCCTCGTCCTAATACAATCTTTCAACAGTCATGTATGACACATCTATGCCAGACACCATGAAGAATATGTCAAGTATGTTCCCGAACATCCTGTTTGATTCACAGATAAGCTCTTTATCAGGATCGGCTTCACCTTCTACTGTAGTGCTAGGGAATGTGGAAGCCGGTGGCCTTGAATAATTATTACTGTGGATATTGCTCCTTCAATGAAAGGTTTCACATCCTTCAATGCAGTTTTGACTCTTAATGAAAACTCCTGCTGGTATGTTCCCTAGTCTCTTTGCCTTTCGGGATGTTCAGCTCCTTATTTCTTGACAAGAATATCATTAATTTCCTCAAGTTTTTACCGAATGTCCTGGAAAGGGACATTTGCCATTTTGAAAGTAAGTGCAGACAAACGATATAAGCTTGTCTTTAGACATGCCTATCAACATCAACATATTAAACCCATGTGGGCAGGGAGGTCTTTGTTCTTGATAACAAATTAAGTCTAATTCATGATCAGATTCAGGGAACACTCGAAAGAACAGTGACAAGGCAAGAAAGCTCAGCTAAATCAGACGTTCCTAGACGATATCTCGGGAAAAGGGTATATGTCATAATTACAAACGCAGATTTGAAAAAAGATCAGGAATAGAGCCAAACACCCTAAATATGAAAGTTGTAAAAAATAAATACCTGCCATCATATAAGTATTGTGTGATAAAGGTTAGAGGTTTTCGGATTGCAGACTTATTACTCCTTAACATCAAGAGTCGAAAAAATAATTCAATGAAATTGTTCAATAATCTCAAAGAAAGCATACTAAAGTATGACAGTCGGATCCACGCATTTTCTGAAATCTTGAATTCCCCAGATTTAGAGAGTGGAATTGAATATAAGATACCGTTTTCAGCCAAAGACATAATAGATACAGCAGGCATTAGAACGACATATGGAAGTAAAATTTATAGCAATAATATACCAAAAAAAGACGCTGCGATTTTAAGGAATATTAAGATGGCTGGGGGAATTTTACAGGGAAAAACGAACACTCACGAATTTGCAATGGGAATTATAACCCCACAGTGCACAAACCCTTGGAATCCTGAAAGAATAACTGGTGGCTCAAGTGGAGGTTCGGCTGCAGCTGTAGCGGCCTGTTTCTCACCATTTTCAATAGGGACAGATACTGCAGGTTCTATCCGGATACCCGCCTCTTTTTGTGGTGTTACTGGCATAAAACCAACCAACGGCATACTTCCCCTAAGTGGAATATTTCCAGAAGCCCCCTCACTCGATACAGTTGGGCCAATAGCCAGATTTGCGTCAGATATTCCATTAATTCTTCGATGGATGGGTGCAAAGTTGCCAGTGCCTTCAGATAAAATAAATTTCCCTATAGAAGTAGGAATAATAAAAGAACTTTTTGAGCAATCAAGAAATTATGTGCGTGATATAAATTTGCATTTCCTTGACAAAATGGCCCAAGATCATTTAATTGCAATTTCCGAGCTGTCTATTCCAGAGATTGAAGAGGTGGCAATAAAAGATGACATTATGGACAGTGCAGAAAATTTTTACATTCATAAGAGGTTGTTTAGCGTTCAGAGTAATATGTACTCAGAGGCATCTAGAATGCAGCTTCAAAAATCCTCAGAAATAACTGCATATGCATATATTGATGCCAAGAATTTAAGGAAAAAATGGAAGAGAAAAATGAATGAAATATTCAAGAGGTACGCTGTGGTTTTGTCTCCCACTACCCCAGATATTGCTCCGAAACGCTCTGACGCATTAAACAGAGATTCTGAGTTTTTCCTCAATTTCATGAAGCTTACTAATCCTTTCAACTTCAGTGCAACACCAAGCATAACAATTCCAAGTGGATTCCATGAAAATATGCCTATAGGAATCCAGATCTCAGGACCGAGAATGAGTGATTTATTTATCTCCAAGGTTGCAGAGGAATTCCAAAAGACTACAGATTTCCACTTATTTGCACCGAGGCCCTATGTGAATGAATACAATGAAATAATAGATAGCTTATGGTATAAATGATGTCTTATTTGATGGTGTTTCATGCGTATTTAAAATTTTTACGTTTCATACGACATAACTCACGATAAAATTACTGCGTGCGGCATGAATAGAGAAATAATTTCGTATAAATTAATGCCTAAAGCCTATATAGAAACCATATTAATTAAAATATTGTTCGATATTTTATGGACGAGAATCCCATAAACAATGAAGTGATGTTGCAGAAAGGGGCTGTAAGTACTTTGCGAGGTATATTTCAGTCTTTTTCATATGTTGGCCCGGCAGCAGATGTAGCAATATTGTTGCTCGGTACTGTAGAGTTCTCATTGATTGCAACCCCCTTGGCAATAATTATTGCTTGGTTAATCTATGGACTTTGGATGATAACACCCTATGAGTTTTCAAAATTCAAATCAAATGCAGGCAGTTATTATGCATATTCTGCTGGAGCTACCCCTTCCGGAACATTAGGTCCTTTTGCCCTTTTTTCATGGATGGGAGAAAATTTTTCGGGACAATCGTTTGGTATTTTGGGCGTTGCAGGATTCATTTTTGCGATATCATCATACATATCTGGGATACCTTACCTTTGGATCGCATTTGCTGCTGTCATAACCCTATACATGTTTGTATTACCCTACCTTGGTATTAAAATTTCTACCAACTATATGGCCATAACTGGGATTCTGGAACTTCTAGTACTTTTAGTGGGTTCAATTATAATCATTATAAGACTTGGAGCACACAATACAATAGCTCCATTTGAATTTCCAGCAGGGGCAATAGGTTCGTTTTTCTTTGGAGTTGTTTTTTCTATAGTCGACTTCACCGGCCTTGGTACAGTTACAACGCTTTCGGAAGAAGTAAAAGACGCAAAGAAGAAAGTGAAAAAATCACTTCTGATTGCATGGCTCCTTGCAGGTCTTGCTTTAATTCCAGCTTCATATGCACTTGTTACCGGATGGGGACTCAGCAACATTACAAACTATGCTGCATCACCAGATCCAGGGCTGGTGGTATTCAGAAATTATCTCGGACCAGTTGGGTTCGTATTGCTTATAATATTCACTATAAACAGTTACTTCTCTTACGGGGTATCTAAGACTAATGCAGTTAGCCGAATATGGTATTCAGGCGCACGGGACGGAGTAATTTATCCTAAATTCATGTCCAAACTTAACGCAAAACATAAAACGCCTGGAAATGTAATGATGGTTTGGCTTGGGGTGTCTTTCATCCTCGATCTTATACTCGGACTCATATATGGACCAACAACTGCAGGCTTAGTTCTTCTTACAATGGCAGGAATTGCAATCATTGTTGTGCATATAGTTTCCAACACTTCACTGACTTTATTTAGCCACAATTATCTGAAAATTAAAGGACAATCAAGCATATTATTACATTACATTGCGCCGACTATAGCATCTGCTCTCGGGTTTATTGTAATATATTTCACAGTAGAATCAAATATCGCTACTTATATTGCCACCCCCAATGCAGTAAATCTTGCATATCTGGTAATTGTAATATTTTCCGTGTTGTGGGTAGTGATTGGAGCTACACTTGTCACACTTTACTACAAATATCGTAGACCTAAAGTGATAGCTAATGCAGGAATCTATGATGCCGAAGTAGATGACTGAGGTAATGATGTGAAAAATGCATTTTTGCCACAGTAGTGAAAGGCCCGTGTAAATTGACCTTTTAAATTTATAATTATTTACCTACACCTACAACATTACATTTTCATTGAGGAATTTCCTTTTCCAGCTTTTTGCAAATGTCTGGCTGGTTGATAACCACAGGAAGCTTTTTCTTATCCGGCCCTTCATATCCTCTTAAGGATTTACTGATGTGGCTGGCGCAATTCCCTTTACACTTGTCCAGTTGGATTCCATGGAATTCAGGCCAGGAGAAGGTGGAGGGATGAATGCGAGTGTTATATCCAACAGCCCGACGGTTTCTGCGACAAGCTGTGAATGATGTGATATTAAGGTGTCCAGTATAGGTCTTACTTTCCCTCACATAAGAAACGGTACACTATCCTGACACGATACCTGTCTATTTCTGTAGTCTGATTTCCTAAAACACCGCGTGTAACTGCAAGGTAATGAATAAGGAAAAAATCCTTTTAATCCAATTTTTAAAGAAATTTTAGACATACAATAAGGCAAGTGAGAAATAATATAGTAAAAAACAATGGACACGATATGTTAGATCGATTCGATCTTAGAATATTAAATCTTCTCAAAGATAATTCAGAAATATCTCTTTCAGATATAGGGAAAAGGATTGGAATTTTCTCGCCTTCTGCTGTAAGCAAGAGGATACACGAACTCAAAGATCAAGGCTATATCAAGAAATACGTTGCATTGCTAGATTTTGAGAAAATGGGTTACGATTTTCTTACGATAACATTTATTAAGACGAGATATGAGAAGAACTATGCCAGGATAGTAGGGGAAAAATTGCAAAAGCTTCCAAACGTGGTCGCCGTTTATTTCATTTTAGGCGACATAGATTTTATTATGTTTACAATCAATAGAAACAGGAAAGAATATCTAACAACTATGGAAACTCTCACGGCAATGGAGGAGATAGAAAGAAGCGATTCCCGCGTTGTTGCATACACACTGAAAGACATAGGGTTTGATAACATTAATTTGCTGGATGACATGAACCACATGGCAGATGAACACTTAACTAAAAGTCAGTGATCTATCCACACGGTTTTTATGTTACAGAATTCTCTTAGCCCAAACTTAGAAAGTTCCCTGCCAATACCACTCTGCTTAATCCCTCCGAAAGGTACTCTGGGGTCAGAAGCAACAACTTTATTGACAAAGACCATGCCTGCCTCAATATCTGATATAATTTCTTCAGCATCTTCGGGCGATCCCCATATTGATGATCCGAGCCCGTAGGGGACGCTGTTTGCTAATCTCACTGCCTCCATCTTACTCTCAAATTTGGTTAATATAGCTACTGGACCAAATACCTCTTCATTAAACCCAAGGTTAATCTGTGCTAATGTAGGTGGGATCATCCCTCCCATAACTTTCCCGAATTCTGTCACTTTACCGAGCCCGGACAGAACTTTGATCTGGTTCGATACCGTTAAGGTCTGTTCCTTTGATGAAAGAGGCCCAAGGAACGTATTTTTTTCAAGTGGGTCTCCCATTATTATTGAGGAGAATCTATCCGATATTCGCTCCACAAATTCATCGAACACCTCTTTGTGCACAATAAATCGTTTAGAGGCGATACAACTTTGCCCGTTATTCTGCAATCTAGCAAATACTGCTTTTTCCGAGGCTTCTTCCAAGTTTGCACTCCTTAAGACAATAAATGGATCAGAGCCCCCAAGCTCGAGGACAATTCTTTTTAAATTTTTTCCAGCGTCTTGGGCGACGGATTTACCAGCAGCCGTGGATCCTGTCAGAGATACACCATCTACCTTCTGTATTAACGGCGCTACTTTGGTACCAGAGATCACGATAGATCTGAAGGTCTTAATATCAAATATCTTCTCGATCATTAAACTAGTTCCGGTAACTATAGAAGCATGTTTTAAAACAACAGCGTTCCCTGCCAGCATTGCGGGAATAGCTGCCCTCATAACCTGCCATAAAGGAAAGTTCCAAGGCATTATTAACAAAATTGTGCCAATGGGATCGAATCTCACATAGGTTTTCTTTCCTTCAGTCTTAACAACCTCTGGTTCAAGGTACTGTGCATAATTTTGCACCGCATAGTTAACCAGATCAATGCATTTATCTACCTCTGACAGGCTCTGTGATATTGGTTTCCCCATTTCAGTGGACATCAATCTAGCTAGATCTTCTTTACTTTTTACAAGATTAGGCTTGAGTACAAATTTAAGATAATTTAATCTTTCATCTACACTCTTTCTCCATTCTTTTTGTTCATTTTTTACACTTTCAAGAATTCGGTCAATCTGTGAAATATCATATTCATTGTATTCGGCCAACTTTTCTCCATTGTATGGGTTGATTGTGGTTATTTTCATATTTAAGTATTATTATAAACCTATTTAATTTACCTCAATCTCTGATAAAGAGGATTTTCTGCGAATTAATTCAGTTTTGACAAATATGAACAAGAAAATTATTTCCTGGCGAATTTCCAGGTAGCGTATATGAATTGCTATAATTTCGACATTGTCAATATTTAGTTGATTTCTCCGTGATATTAGCGCTGGAACCGGAATCATGAAATATTGTTTTCACATTCCATGACATGCGGCTGAGGAAGGCGCCATACACTGAGTTCAAGAGGATATCAACATCACTTGATGATTTTGTCTCCATGGATTTATCACCAGCATTTCTGATCAACAACATACCCATGATGGACATGGAGCTGAAGGCGAATGATCTTATCACCTTC
>JAJZAR010000066.1 GCA_021799315.1 Thermoplasmata archaeon
GTAAACTTCCATGTTTAACGGATGCTATTGTGTGAGTTTATAATACTGATTGAGATTAAGGTTGCATGACACGTTTCAGTTATAAATGTAAGGATGTGGGTTTCGAATGCAGCTGGGAAATCGACCAACCCACTGAGAAGGATGTCTGGGGAAAAATAAAAATTCACAATAGATATGCTCACAATCAGTTTGAGATTCCTCCCGAATACGAGGAGAAAATTAAAGCTGCAATAAAGGAAATTTAAAATGATGAAACCAATTCCAACAATTTTACGTTCAGATGAACTCATAAATAAGAGTTTGCACAAAGCTTCGAAAATAGATGAACCCTACGATAAGATCTTTGAGAATAAAGTCCGAAAGGAAAATATAGACAGAATAGCCACTGCAGAAAGCGCCTCAGCTACATACTTGAAACGAATTGTAAGAAAGTTCCCCACTTCTGAGAAGTTGCACCCCTTTTATGAAGACTTCCTGGACCTTAAATTCGGTATCGATAACTACAAGCTTTCACTGAACAATGTACAGTGGGCCGGAGAAAAGATAGTAGAACTGGCGACTGATTCCATTCACAGACTGAAAGCTGCAAGAAGCGCGTATCAGATGGTAACCATCAGAAAGCAGTTTTATGGAAGATTTTGTTCAGTTCTTGAGCATATTGACAAGGACCTCCGGATGTTAGGAGAATGCAGAGACTTTCTGAGAAAACTCCCTGAAATCGATACTGAAAGCCCGTCTTTCATAATGGCAGGAATGCCCAATGTGGGCAAGAGTTCACTTCTCAACTCTCTTACAAATAATAACGTGGATGTTGCCGCTTATCCTTTCACAACACTCAATGTATTCATAGGGCACATGAAGGTTAAAGGCAGAAACATTCAGGTCGTGGATACTCCGGGTCTATTGGATAGACCCATTGAGAAAAGAAATGAACTTGAAAAGCGTTCAATCCTCAGTTTGAAAGATATCAGAGGAGTCATTCTTTTTATAATGGACTATTCAGGATTCTCAGGTTACACACTGGAGGAGCAGGAAGAACTGTATCAGGAAATTAAACGCCTGTTTCATAAAAAGATCATAAGAGTGCAGACAAAGATAGATATTTCAGACAGGAAAGAGGATGTTGCTGTGTCTAACATCAATAAACAGGGTATAGATGAACTCAGAAGTCTTATAGAGAGGGAAATTAATGAGTTTACAGATTACGGATATTGAGAAATCTGTATTGAAAAATGCTATTTCCCATGAGGGAAAGGCTGATTTGAAGAGCATTGTGAACAAACTTCTTGGAACTTTTCCGGAATTGAGGCCAGCTATAGGTTCTCTCATAAAGGACATAAAGCCAGTCATAGAAGCCATAAATGCGCTGAGTCTTGACGAACAAATGAAGCTCGCACACGAAAGATATCCTGATTTATTGGAAACAAAGAAGAAAGAAGAACATGTGCTTCCTGATCTGAAAAATGTTCATGGACCGGTTGTCATGAGAATGGCACCGTCTCCATCCGGTCCGCTCCATCTTGGACATAGCAGAATGTGCATTCTAAATGATGAATATGTAAGGCGCTACGGCGGAGAGCTTATTCTGAGGATAGAAGATACCAATCCGGCAAATATTTTTCCCGGAGCCTACGAGATGATCCCGGAAGATGTTGCATGGCTTGGCGTCAATGTCACGAAACTGATCATTCAATCTGAAAGGATGGAACTATATTATGAAAAAGCAAAAGAACTCATTGCATTGAAAAAGGCTTACATGTGCTTCTGCAAACCGGAAGATTTCAAAGAAGATTTGATGAATAAAAGGGCCTGCCCTCACAGGGATACGTCACCGGAACAAAACCTTCAAGCATTTGATGCATTATTGAAGACTTGTCCGGAGGAAAATCCCCCTGTTCTGATCATAAAAACAAAACTGGACGATCCCAATCCTGCTCTCAGAGACTGGATAGCTTTCCGTGTTATAAGGGTGAAACATCCCCACACCGGTGACAAATATCATTTCTACCCATTGATGAACTTCAGTGTGGCTGTTGATGATCATGAACTGGGATTAACAAACATAATAAGGGGTATGGATCATCTGAACAATACTTACAGGCAGAAATATATTTTTGAATATTTGAACTGGAAAGTGCCAGAATATTTCCATTATGGACTGGTCAATATATCAGATACCATCCTCAGTACCACTGCTATGAGAAAGGGCATTGATTCTGGCGAATTCCACGGTTGGGATGATGTACGCCTGGCGACTTTAAGAGCTCTGAAGGCCCGAGGTTATCAACCTGAAACCTTCAGAAAATACTGGATAGATTCTGGTTTGAATGATGTGAATTCCGAGTTTTCCTGGGATATTTTCAACTCCATAAACAGACAGTTCATAGATAAGGGCGCAAACAGGTATTTTTTTGTTGCTGAACCCGTGCCTGTAAAAATTATGGGAGCTCCGGCAACAACTTCCAAAATACCGTTATATCCCAGAGATGATGCGAGGGGATTCAGAACCTATGAAATGCCAGAGAATCCGGAAGTGTTTCTCAATAAAGCAGACATTTCCACTTTATCAGACAGCGATGAAATCAGACTGAAAGACCTTTACAATGTGAAATTTGTTGAAGGAACATGCCTTTTCACCTCGGCTGAGAACAGTGGGCCAAAGCGTCAGATTGTCCATTGGGCTCCACTGAATGCGAGCCAATTCAAACTCATAATGCCTGATGGAAACGAAATAACCGGGAAATTGGAACCCGAGGCCGCGAAAGTAAAGGGTATCATTCAATTCGAGAGAATGGGATTCGTGAATAAAATTGACGAAACCCATGCCCTGTATCTTCACAGATGAGCATTCAATAATATTTACATTCACCTTCCTCTCAGATTCGGGGAAAAATTTTAACTTGATAGAAATATGGGGTGTATATGGATAGAGAGCAGGCAAGGAAATTAATAGCCATCGTTTCCCAGGAAAAGAGGCATGCAAGACAGCTTGAAGAGGGGGATTTTAAGAATATCCTTGCATACAAGAGAAAATTCCTGACTGAAGAAAAGGTAGATCTATTCATCAAGGAGTGCCTTAAGGAAGGTTTGCTATCTGAGGAGGAAGACAAACTTTTGATCAATTTTAACGCTTCAGGTGAAACAATACCCATAGATTTTATTGTTAATGAGGAGGTATTATTCAGTGAAACTTCCAGTGATAAATCTCTAGTGGATAAAATTCTGGACATTATTGTTGCATCTGGAAAACTTACGAAGAGAGATGCTCTTAAGAAATCGAGAGAGATCATGCCAAATGTACGAGGGGCGGACCTCGCAGTGAGACTCATTGTGCTTATGAATGATCTCAATATAGACTACACAGACATACGCAAGGAAATCGAAAAAAATATTTTTGAAATTATTTCTCTCCAGTGAACTTCTTTGCCAGTTCGTTGGCCAATGCCATGTCTTCATTTTCCATGGCAAGATCGATTGAAACATCGTAGAGATAGGAAACTATGTCTTTGAACTCCTCTTTCTCCTTTTTCGTTTTCATTCCATCCATAGTTGTTTCGGCAAATTTTATGTTTTCCTCGGATAACTCTGATGCTTCAACTGTTCTGCCTGAATCCCTCAGAAGTTTTATGAGACTAACACATGATTCATAATATACTTCGTAAATCTTTTCCTTTGCGGCATCTTTCATTATTTCTCTATATATTTCTTCAGATTGCTTGACACGCTTACTGTCTTCCGACAGGATATCTGCAAGCGCATTTTTAAGGGACAATGTGAGAGTTATATCTTCAAGCTGTGAAGCTATTTGCATTGCTTCGGTAAGCGTTTTCTCAGCACTTTCAATACTGCCATATTCATCTTGCAGATAGGCAAGATTCATCATTTCAATAGCAAGCAATTCTGGTTGATCAAGTGTGCTCCTTATCTTCAAGCTCTCGATGAGATTGGAAATAGCATTTTCTGTCTTTACCCCTTCCTTCCCGTAATAGGCCTCTGAAATCTTCGTGTAAATTTCTGCCAGATTTTCTGGCTCATCTTTAGCCCTATCTTTCATGCTACTTAATAGCACTAGCGACTCCTGATATTTTCTCTTCCCAAGCAACTTTTCAACCTGTTTCATGTTTGTAATATATTCACTTTTTTCCATTTTCATCTTGCCTCCTCAATTCTTCTAGAAGTTTAGCAGCCTGACTCATTGTAATACTTCCCGATTCAATAAGCATATTTGAAACCTTTTCAATTTCCTCACCCTTTGCGCCTACGGATATGGCAATATTTTTTGAATGCAGTGCCATGTGTCCTTTCTGTATTCCTTCACCGCTCAATGCTCGCATTGCCGCAAAATTCTGTGCAAGACCAACACATGCAAGCACCTCCTCAAATTCTCTGGCTCCAGATAAGTTAAGAATCTTCATCCCTATTCTGGCTCTTGGCACACTTCTGGATGTTCCCCCTACAGTTCCAGCTGATATGGGGATTTTAATAGTGCCAGAAATATTGCCATTTGGTAATTTTTCGTATGATGTCAGAGAACTGTAATGCCCACTTCTTGAGGCATAGGCATGGGCATTGGCCTCAGCCTGCCTCCAGTCATTCATAGTGGCGAGAAGGACAGCATCTATGCCGTTCATTATACCCTTATTGTGTGTTGTTGCCCTGTACGGATCTATGACAGCCTGTCTGGCAGCATAAAGAAATCTCTTTACTCCCTCTTCACCACCAATTTTGGAAGATGGAAATTCCGCTCGGGCGGTTGCAATTCTCAGAGGAGAAAGATTACTGAGAATTTTCAATACAACAGTTCCGCCTGTTATTTTTTCTATGTGTGGTGCTACGTGTTCACACATACTGTTGATAATATTGGCACCCATGGCATCGCCAACATCGACGATGAGATGAATCACGATCATATCATCAGCCAGAATCTCATTATTTAACTGAAGATCCTTGGCTCCTTTACCCATAGATTTCAATGTGTTACTTTTTTCATTGGCCATATCTATGATATTCTTCTTGTGAGAAAGTATAGCCTCTTCAGCTTTTAATCTATTTTCAAACTCTACAAGCTGGATCTGCCCAATCATGAGAGATTCCGATGCATGGGCTTCAAATCCCCCACATTCCTTAGCTATTTTTGCACCGTGAGAACACGCCGCAATTACTGACGGTTCTTCTGTTGCCATGGGGATCAAGTACTCCTTTCCATTGATCAGAAAATTTGTGGCTATGCCCATGGGCACTTCTATGCTTGAGATATAATTTTCAACGAGTCTGTTCCCGGATTCATGTGACAATGAAAAACTATTCTTCAGTTCCATTGCCTCTTCGTCTGTCAAACCCCTGAGTTCCTTTAAGAATTCAATTCGTTGTTCCTGGGAAGAATGTCGGAAATCATATTTAGTATGTTCTGTCATCTTAAAACTGAAAGAAAATTGCAGTGCTCTATTAATAATGTTTGATCCTGGAGACAGAATTTAAATGTAGACCTCTTTAATGTATAATAAGGGCTAGAATTAGAAAATCGTTTCTATTCAAGCCGCAGTGATCTGTGATTCCAAACGTTGAGCATAGGGGCTTATCATTAGATTGGTGATTATGGATACTAAGAGAAACGAAAGCATGATCCAAAATGAATCAGTCTGGCTTAGGTGAAATACTTCTGTGATTGAAGTATATATCATGATACCCACAGCTCCACCTACTGAAGTTCCAATGCCCCAAACCCAGGTGTTTGCTCTAGTTGCCGCCTCCTTTGGAATTTTCTGATTTATGAAACCAAGTAATGAAGGGAACCCTGTAAAGGCTGAAAAGGCGTACAAAGCGAAGAACGGTAAGGCTATCAAGTATGTCCTTGAAAAGAGAAGGAATACAATAAAAGATACGAGCGACATAGTTCCAGTTATGAGTAATGTTTTATTTCCTCCTATTTTAGACGTAAGATGCCCAATATAAGGCTGACCCACAATAGGCGTTAAAAGTGACAGGGAAACAAAGACGTACGATAGGAAGCCGTTCAGATAAATATCGTCTATGTATTTGAACATATAAGTGGCAACCGCAAGCTGAAAAGCCGACCTAAGAAACATTGTGGCAGTTAACACAGTGAGAAAAGGTACTACTCCCTTGAACGAAAAAATCTTTGCAAGGGGACCGGAAGGGCTCTTCTTCTTCGACCCGACCCCTCTTCCATTTTTTCTCATATTTCTAGATGAAACATAAATAACCACAGAGATAACAAAATAGTAGAGAGATAGGAGGAATAGACCTTCGAATGTGCCAAAATGTATGATCAAAATCCCTACTATGAAAAATATCACACTTCTCCCAATGCTACCGAAAGATCCATTGATACCGAGAAAGAAGGACGAATCCTTGCCCTTAAGCATATAACGGAGTATATCTGCACCTATGGGGTGATAAAAAGCCTGCCCAAATCCCATCACAACTGCGCCTATTCCTACAAATGTATACCTGATCAGAATGGGCATTGCGGATCCAACGTAAAATGGAAGGGAAAAAATGACGATCGCTATTCCAAGGAGTAATATACCTGCAAATAACAATTCTGGATCCCGATCTCCAGAATCAGACCATCTACCCACAGGAAGACTCAAGATCCCAGACACGAGCGTGTATATAGATGCAAAATATCCAAGAACGAGCACGCTTAGAAGTTCAGGTGACTGGGAGTAATAAACAATCAACGCTGAAAATAAGAGGAAAACACCATCATTGGAAAAATGGCCCATTGATGTTGAACCTAATGCCTTAATATCATCTCGCATTTTGATGTATTACAAAAGAATATATAGCTATGAATACAAAATGTCGAAAAGGAAAGTTACCTACCGCAGTATATTTAAAAAATATCATATAGGTAAAAAACTTACAGGATCGATGGCAGAGAGATTAGCGGAAGTTGAAATTTCCAAAGATGGCGATATTTATATTGCCAGAATCACATTGCCTACTGGTGAGGTAGTCAATATGGAGAACGAAGAACTTGAAGATGTTTTAGAGCAGATAGCAAACGATTTGGGCGAACGCTTCTCGAATTAGACGCCATATGCGAGGATGGCCCAGCGGTACGGCGGCAGCCTGCTAAGCTGTTTTTCCTATGGAAAGCGTGGGTTCGAATCCCACTCCTCGCGTTGTTTTATCAATGAAGTATTAATTTTTCGATCAACATTTTTATCCTTTTCATTCTTTCAGGAAACAGGGAACGAATGAATGCTTTTTCATCCTCAGAAAAGATGCGCATATATTTGCCCATTATTACAAATATTCCTGCACCCAGCAGAATAAGCAAAACGAGGATAAGCAGAGAATAACCATAAATGCTGTTTAAATAATTGGAAATGAGAAAAAGAGCCAGAAACATTATGACGGAAGACACCCAAATTTTCCCTATCCCCACAAGATTGTATTTTACGAGATTTTCCCTTTTTGCAATATAATACAGTATTACGAATGTCGAAAGAGATACAGAAGAGAATCCGAGAGCTGCACCCACAAGGCCAAAGGGTGGTATAAGAATAAATGAAATTATAACATTCGCTATCAGAGAAAGAATGGAGGAATAGAGGAAAAATTTTGTCCTCCTTACTGCAGATATGGCCTGTGTCAATATATTAGCTGAAATAACAAAGGCCGGAATGATCATTACAATCATCAGTGCATAGGAAGCCGAT
>JAJZAR010000001.1 GCA_021799315.1 Thermoplasmata archaeon
TTTATTCTTGTACAGGTGTTTCTAAGGAGGAGTTCATGGAATGTGCATACATAAGTTCCTATCTGGATGAAACAAGAGAAGGAATCTCAGTAATAAATCTCATAAAAAAACAATCTCCTGATATAAAAATAGAAAAAATTCAGGGCGGAGAGTACATCCCTTTCTCTTCCAATACAAAATACAGTGGTGTGAAGCTGAACGGCCATGAATATCTTAAAGGTTCTCCAACCGTTATGTGGTCTATCACAGGAGTGAGGGATAATTTCGTTGAGGCCATATGTGTTGAAATTTCCAGCAGAGGCGGAACTGCAATGGTTCTTGCAAAGGATAAGAAAATTGTTGGAGCCATAGAGTTTAACGATATAATCAAACCCTGGATAAATGAACGAATTGTTTCCATGAAAACCATGAATATAAAAACTGTTATGTGCACTGGAGATAATGAACTAACGGCTGCCTATATTTCCAATGAAGCAGGACTTGATGAATTTGTAGCAAATACCAAACCAGAAGACAAATACAATAAGGTTCAGGAGGAAAAAAATTTACAGAGGATGGTAGCAATGGTTGGCGATGGGACTAATGATGCGCCTGCTCTTGCCCTTGCTGATGTGGGCCTCGCCATGAACAGTGGCACTCAGGCAGCCAAGGATGCTGCAAACATGATTGATCTTGACAACGATCCCACAAAGCTTATGGATGTCATATTCCTTGGAAAGCAGATATTGATCACCAGAGGATCTCTGACCACATTCAGTTTAGCCAATGACATTTCTAAATATTTTGTAATTATTCCGGCAATTTTCTATGCATTTCCGGCCCTTGCTTACATAAATCTTCTTGGATTCACCGATCCGTTGCTAGCAATAACATCGGCTCTCATATTCAATACAATTATTATACCTCTCCTCATCCCTCTGGCTCTGAGAGGGGTAAGATTCAGGCCCCTATCTGTTGATCAATTGTTAAAGCGAAATATAATCGTATATGGTCTTGGTGGAGTGATTCTTCCCTTTATTGCCATAGGGGCAATTTATCACATATTAATGGCGGTGGGTATACTATGGTAGAGAAATTAAAACTAGGAAGATTGATAAGAACATCAATTGTGCTTTCACTGGTTACAATGCTTCTACTGGGTGTTGTGATACCAACAGCTACTGCATTCATCTCTGAAAACGTTGATAGGTATGGTGCAAATGGTAGTCAGGTTCATTTGGATGGCAAGGTGTATGGAAGTTATCTTCTGGCACAGGCGTTCAACGAATCTTATTTCTTTCAGCCCAGGCCTTCAGCCATAAATTACAACGAAACTCAATCCGGGTCAATATGCTGTTCTCCTAACACAAATGCTTCCATAAATCTTACAGAAAAAAATCTGAGGAATTTCGAGGAAATGAATCCAAATATAACGCTTTCACAGATACCAGGCGAAGCCATAATGGATTCTGATTCAGGCCTTGACCCCAATGTACCTCTTTCTCTGGCTCTTCTTGAAGAACCAAGAGTAGCAAAGGCTCTGGAGAACTTAGGAAATAAGTCTGGCGTTTCATTGGCGGGCATCGGAGTGCAGATTATGCATCTCATAAACACCAGCAAAAAGCAAAATTTCCCCATATTTGGCTCATACTATGTCAACACAATGTATCTGGATGTAAACATAATAGAAATTTTGCTCAATAAGGGTGTTATAAATCAATCATCTCTTGATTAATAGAGTGTCAACTTTTGATTCTCTGGAAATTCTTTTTATGTCTGCGTTTATTCTTACATTTGAATACTGATCTGGCCTTATTCCAAGAACCAAGAGGTTTGTAACATCATCGTCAATACTTGATATCACACTCGATCTCAGATCTGTCCCTTTCAGTTCTCTTAGCTCAAAATCTAAGTCCAATTCTTTCCATATTTCTGAATTCATTATTGTGGTGAATCCATGGATTTTCTTTGTGTCAAAGGATCTTGCATCGCAAAGGATAAACCTTGCATCGAGAACCTTTGAGAGAACAGCTCCCAAATATACAGACTTTCTAGAATTCAGACGCTCGCTCATGGGGACAAATATATTCCTATAAGGATATTTACTTCCCTTTGAGGCTATCACAGCGGTTGTATTCTTGGAATGTTTCAATACATAATCTCCTATATTCCCGTAGACAGAACCAGAAACGCCAGTTCTTCCCCGGGAACTCATGAGTACAAGATCATAATTTTTAGAGTTAGATTCCTTTACAATCCCATCCTTTATATTCTTGGCGCTTTGAATTTTTGGTATGACCTTTATACCCATATCTCTGGATTCTTTATAGGCAGACATGACCACTGCAACCTTATCACTCCAGGTTACTTCTCTGATCATATCCTTAACAGTTAATGCTGTGACTTCGGATTGCATTTTCTTTGCAAATTCCCTGGCAATATTGAAAGCAATTTTAGAACTGTCCCCTTTTGCCATTGGCACGAGTATTCTTTCAATTTTTGCAAAATTTGAAGAAATCTGAGTCAGCATGATACATTATTTCACAGTTATAGTAAATCTTTTCTATAACATCTACGTGTATAAATATGCACACCGTCAAGATATACAATAAGTCCACCAGATCTCATTCATGGTATACACTTGTATAAATATTGATGAAGGGTATTTCGTAATGAGGATAGGATGCCAGCTTTTTCTTCTAATTTCGGCTTCCTAATTCTTAACTTGCACTTAGAAATTCTGGAGAATGGCATACGGATCAAAAATCCCTACAACTATTATTTCCAATTTAATTCATCATGATGTAAGGTTAGGGTGCCTACCGCTAGCCGAAAATGAGATTTTAGCAAAGATATTTTTATAATTGAATTATATTGAAACAATATGAGTTCAAAAGCTTCGTTCAGATATTTCTTAACGTCATTAGGTGCACTCATAATAGCGCTATCCGGAGTACTTTTACTTCTTGCATTTTTTGTTACCAGACTTGCTGGACTATCATCCGTGGTTTTTTTCAATCCTACAAGCTTGGTTATTGTAGGCGTACCCCTAGTATTGGTAATTGTTGCTATTATGTTGATCATTCTGGCCATTGTTATATACAACGGAAGGCATCCAAAGAAGAGCAATGAAAATGTACTTAAAGGTGTCATTATTGTGTTGTTGGTCATTATCATACTCTCTCTGAATGGCGGATTCATTGTACCAGTGATTTCAGGTAAGGGAGACATAATATTGGCAATTGTTCCAATTATGTGGATCATTCTGTCTGTTGCCATATACGATACTGGGCGCACAAAGAAAAGCAGAGGAAGAGAAGTTAACGGCGTCATTATTCTCCTATTAAGCATTGTAGTATTCTTCATGGGCGGAGGATTCATAATTGGGCCAGCAATTTCAGCCATAGGGGGAATATTACTCATTCTCTGAGGCTCTACGGTTCAGCTTTAGTTTGCTCTACGTAATATATGAATGTGAGGACTGCTTCTGTTCTTGGCTTCACAATTCAGCACAATCAATTTCAATTCTTTGTGAATGGGAAAATTCCTAAAATGATATAAAGAGCCCATTAAGATTAATATCTAATTGAAGTGAGGTCATGGAGACTCTAAATTATTAAAAAACATGCTTTAATAAAAACATCTATATAATCAAACTGTATCGGTTGATTATGAGTTCAAACGCTTCATTAAGATATTTTCTAACTTCTTTAGGTGCATTCATAACTGTGATCTCCGGAATACTTTTATTGCTTGCAATTTTTATCACGGGTCTTGCAGGTCTTTCGTCCGTAATCTTTTTTAATCCTGCGGGTTTAGTTATCGCTGGCGGATCAATATTATTAGCAATTATCCCAATTATATGGATCATTTTGGCTTTTGTCATATACAATTCAGGACACACAAGGAAAAGCAGAGGAAAGGAAGTTAACGGTGTTATTATTATCTTACTGAGCATCATAATCTTCTTTCTGGGTGGTGGATTCGTAATTGGACCCATAATATCTGGCATAGGTGGAGTTCTACTTATTCTTTGATTTTTTTGTTGGCGGTTCATTGTATGGTGCAATGTGAACAGAAACGTTATGAAATCGAACGTTATTGACATCAATGAAATGTCTCCTCGTTAATAAGGGCCGGATTAGTGGAATAAAAAATACAGATGACCTTGCTCGCGTTCCATATGATGAGGCATTTGTCATAGATCTGGATGCTATTTTCAGGCATCATTTTAACTTCAAACTTTATAATGAACTCTCCAAGTATGTGGAATTCACACTTATGGCCCTTCCGGAGACAGAGAATGACCTCATGGACATCATTGTTTCAGGAGCTTCAAGAGTTGTAATAGGAGACGATCTGAATGTCAGCACAATCCAGAAATTTCTTGATATGACCGAGGAGATAGTTATGAGATGTGGAACTGAACAGAAAGCCATTATGTTCCATGCCATCAAGGGAAATATGTATCTGTCCTGCAGGACATATGATATACCCGGAGTTTTTTTCTATTATGGTCCATTTTCAAAACAAGATTCAAATATTATTCCCTTGGAAGGCTTCCCGGATGAATTGAAGACGGACTGTTGACTTATTTTTGTATGGGAAAACAATGAAATCATAAAATAATAAGGGAACATGGAGACTGGATATTGATGCATAAACTACCGGTGAAGGTGGGAGGTCTTGAACTGAGCTCACCAGGAATGCTGGCATCCGGCATTCTTGACGAGAATGGATATACAATGAAGAGAATTCTTGATGAAGGGGCTGGTGCAGTTGTTACGAAATCCATTGGCATGGAAGAGAGAAATGGATACATGCCTCCAGTCGTGTTCGAGGGAAAAAACTGGTTACTGAATGCTATGGGATTGCCCAACCCAGGTATAGATCACTTCGAAGATGAAATAGTCATTGCAAAACAGAGCGGTAAGCCGGTGATTGGAAGTATATTTGGATCCTCTGTGGATGATTTTCTTGTGCTGGGGCAGAAGATGGAATCCTTCGGAGTATCTGCGGTTGAGCTAAATCTGTCGTGCCCTCATGTGCGAGGTTATGGTTCTGAGGTTGGCAGTGATCCTGTACTTGTAAAGAATATTGTTAAGGAGTTAAAAGGGACTTTGTCCATACCTGTTTGGAGTAAATTGAGCCCTAATGTTACTTCTATTCTGGATATAGCCAGATCTGCTTCTGATTCTGACGCACTTGTTTTGATAAATACTCTTAGGGGAATGGCCATAAACATTTATAACAGGATGCCAGTACTGACAAATGTTTACGGTGGCGTCTCAGGTTCCAGTATAAAGCCTGTGGGATTGAGGCTTGTCTATGAGGTAAGGAAAGAAATGGACATCGATATTATTGGTGTAGGCGGAATTGACAACCATGAGGATGCTCTTGAATATATCATGGCTGGAGCAAATGCATTCCAGATAGGTACGGCTCTAATGCATCACGGTAGAAAGATTTTCAATGAGATTAATGTGGGTATAGGGGAATTTATGGCACATAATGGTGTGTCAGACCTTTCCAAGCTAGTGGGGCGTGCAGTACAATGATGGATCGTATTATCATAGAGGAAGCGCACAGAGAGACGCCTACTGTTGTTTCACTTTACTTCACATGGAATCTGGATGTGAAACCGGGCCAGTTTGTTATGGTATGGATTCCAGGTCTGGGAGAAGTTCCGATGTCACTATCAATGACAGGTCATAAAAAGTGTATCACTGTCAAGGCTTATGGTGAGAGCACAAGAAAGCTCTGTGAGTTGAAGAAGGGGGATTTTCTCTATCTGCGAGGTCCTTATGGAAAACCGTTCAGCAATGTAAAAGGGAAAAAATTACTGATGGGAGGCGGTTCAGGTATGGCTTCCCTGAGATCAATGATTGACGATCAATCAACGGGTCTTGTGGCTGCAAAAACTGCGGAGGAAATTCTATTCGAGAAAGAATTCAAGGAAAAACAATTCATAACTGCTACAGAGGATGGTTCGAAAGGGATCAAAGGGATCATAACCGATGCAATGCAAAAAATTGATTTATCCTCTTTCGACATGATATATGTGTGCGGACCGGAAAGAATGCTAAAAGCAGTCTTCGATCGGTTAAAGGATATGAATGTCAGGGCGGAATTCTCTCTGGAAAGAAGTATGAAGTGCGGCATAGGCCTCTGTGACTCCTGCTCAATTAATGGGTTTCAGGTATGTCTTGACGGGCCCACATTCTCACTTGATGAATTGAAATATATGGACGAGTTTGGTAGAACAAAGTTGCTTGCGTCAGGCAGGAGGGTAATGATCTGATTAATATGTTGCTGACAGAGAAATTTCACAGCCTTCAGGGGGAAGGATACCTAACAGGGGAACCCATGTATTTCATCAGAACAAATCTGTGCAATCTTAGGTGCGCATGGTGCGATACAACTTATTCCTTTGAAAACGGAAGGGAGGAATCTTTAGACTCTTTGGTACAAGAGTGTGTTGCCACATGGGAGAAGTGGATATGTTTTACAGGTGGGGAACCAATGCTTCAGAGGGAAGCTCTGGATTTTATGAGGCAGGTCACTGCCGGTGGTAAGAAAGTTCTTCTTGAAACGGGAGGTTCCATGGACATTTCAAAGGTTACCACGATTGAAGGTACAATGATAGATATGGATGTCAAATGCCCATCTTCCAAAGAGGAAAAAAGTATCAAACTTTCAAATCTTCAATATCTAAGGAATGAGGACTATTGTAAATTTGTTATACAGGATAAGACTGATTTTGAATACGCGGACAGTTTTATCAAAAGTCACAGGATGAACTGCGGGATCATATTTCAACCTGCATGGGGAACAGAATCCAGGTGGATTGCTGATGAAATAATGAAAAGAAAATTGCCTGTGCGGCTCATGATACAATCTCATAAAATTGTATTTGGAGAGGGGAGAGGTGTATGAGTGAAATGCAGGTTTTCACAGGGAAGTTTTACTATGAAAATGGTTTCCAGGATTTAACCATTGATGTAACAGACGGAGTGATATCAAAGATCAGGAAATTCCAGAAGGGAGAATATGGAATTCCCATTGAAGGGGCAGTTTTTCCCGGCTTTGTTGATGTCCATGTCCATTTTAGAGACCCTGGTGAGACAGAGAAGGAAGATTTTAAAAGCGGAAGCATGTCTGCAGCCTTCGGTGGAACAACAACAGTCTTCGACATGCCAAATAACAGCATACCCATAACAGATTACAAACAGTATGACAGGAAGAAGAGTATTGTTCATGGCAGATCCTATGTGGATTATGGCCTTTATTCTCTTTACGATGGGACAAATAGACATATGCTTGCAAATGAGAGCCCCGCATTCAAAGTCTTTATGGGGGAGAGCACAAACAGTAACGGATTCAACGGTGACTACCTTACAGATTCTTTCTTTCAGACTATGGAAAAACCCATATTGTTTCATACTGAACTGGCGTCATGCCTTGAGGCACATCGAAAAAAAGAAGAGCTGAATACACTTGCAGATCATGATGCAAACAGGCCTCCGGAATGCGAGAGAAAAGCAATGGAGATCCTTTCAAAATTAAAGGCGAAAAAGAAAATTGCAGGTCATGTGAGTGACTGGGACAATACAGGAGTGCTCGATTCAGGAACATCTAAAGAAATGACCCCCCATCATATGCTGCTGGATTATTCTATGCCTCTTGGTGCATATGGAAAGGTAAACCCTCCCTTAAGAGATCCTTTGATCACCCGGAAAAATTTCCAGGCATTTTTGGATGGAAAGGTGGACATCCTATCATCTGATCATGCACCGCATACAGAGAGAGATAAGGAGGATCTCACTCATTCAAAATCTGGGATCATTGGGGTCGAAACAAGAATACCTCTTATGCTTGCCCTCGTTCAGAAAAAGATTCTCCCTCTCGATGTTTTAGTAAACTCTGGATCTAAAAACCCTTCTTTGATCTATGGGTTATCTAAAGGCCAGATAAAGTTAGGCTGCCATGCAGATTTTGTATCTGTTAAATTTTCCAACCTGGAACGACTCAACGAAGACAGGTTGCACTCAAAGACTCCTATAACCCCTTTCAATGGGTTTCAGGTAATATTTCCGGATTCTGTGTTTGTAAGAGGACAGGAAGTCATATCAAAACGAGAACTCGTGGAGGAGCCTCGCGGCGAAATCATAGAGAGTTAAAGCAACTCGTAATGAGATAAAATATCTACCAATCCCCTTCCATTATTTTTACTCGAAACGTATGTGGCATGATTCTTTGCCTCTTTTGATGCGTTATTTGGCGTTCCTGAATATGCTGCAACCCGGAACATATCTAAATCATTTCCTCCATCGCCGCAGGCCAGAATTTCTTTCTCCGTGATATTAAGAAAATTCATCATTGTGGTAAGGGCAAAACCTTTGTTCTGACCCGGGTTCATGATGTGTATTGCATACCCACTGTCCTGCACTTCTGCATCTCCCGCATTTGCCATAATATCAGGTACAATGGCCCTATCTATCTCAATACTGAGTGATGTCTCCCGCCACTTATTGGTAAAAAATTCGTGAACGTCGTGTCTTTCCTTAATTTTTTTAAGTTCCTCCTCAGGTAATACCCTATCGAAGAACCTGAGAATATTTGCTCTTTTTATTATTGTTCCTCTGCTCAAAGTCAGAAGATTGTTCTTTTCCAAGCAGTCAAGGTTAGAAGGAGACCTTTCCAGATATGACATCATTACTCCTCCGTTCTCGGCAAATAATATATCTCCCACACCAATGGTGTTTCTGATGCCAACCATTACCGGGAGGGTATTACCACTGACTAAAGAAACTGCTGTGGATGGGTGATTATGCTTCAACTTCTGTAGAGCTAAAATTGTATTGATATCTATTGTCTGATCTTCTTCTGTTATTGTCCCATCTATATCAAGCGCAAGGAGTTTTATATTGTTAGCCTTTGTAGCAGTCAATTTAACGTCTCCCTCCTTGAAAACTTTCCTTGCTCGAAGATTTGGATGTACATCGATAATATCATTATTTCAATCCAATCCGGTACTGCTTTAAAGTTTAATTTTTTTTTGAACTTATTTGAAATCATCGAGGCTAGAACTTCAAAGGGTTAGATATAGGATGTCATAAGTTCTACCGTGGAGAATGGGGCATTAGCCTAAATACAATGGAAGTACTATGATGGATTGGGTTCATGGAAGTAGTTTAAGAAGTCAGAAATGCAAAATCCCTTATGGAACTGGAAACACACTTATACTTCATTAAAAAGCTGAATAAAGTGACTCTTAACCGAATGGCATATTAACACTTAATTTATGACCTGCAGTTGAAGAATAGAACGCATCTTAAGTCTATTGCGGCAGAACGCATTGAATATCTGCACTCACTCCTTTCCAAGGATAGTCCGGTTCGGAAAGAGACTGTTATTGAGGCTATGGAAAATCTCGCCATAAGGTTTGATGTGACCCTATCAGTTCAAATAAAGAGGGAATACTGCAAATCATGTAAAACTCCCTATGATCATTCAACTAGAATAAGGTGCAAAAAGGGACAAATGAGAGTCACATGCCTGGCATGTGGAGATATACGACGATTTCCAATAAAAATCGATTAATCTTCTTCTACTGTTTCAATGTGGAACACAACTTTAAAGCCCTCAAGTGTAGCTTGAATTTTATCAGCAAACCAGAGAGAGTCTTCTTCTGTAGCCTTGTTTGCCCATTCATAGACCATATCATGATCACCCATTACTGGTCTGAATCCCAGGGATCTAAGTCTGTCTATCACCTCTGATGGTTTTGCTCCTTCGCTTGAGAATGAGACGTTTAAATACGTTTTCATTTAAATCTAAGTGGTGATTGAGAAACTCTATTTATTTATTTGGGATTCATAGGCACATAAATGTTGAATATAGAAATCCACTATCTTCATCAAAACAAATCCACTTAACACAAACAAATGGTTTAAAATAAATTTCCCAAGAAAAAGTGAACAATAGTTTTCCCAAATTCAGGACACCGCAAATCGTTATTCCCATAGTTCGTCAAACATGCAATGCAAGGGTGTTCTGAAATATGCATTCAAAGCCTTCTGAAGTGTTGCGTTCTCAATCTTCAAGCATTAAGGGACCTTAATGGTCCTCTGCTAGAATGAGCTTCATGGAAGAATTATATGAGATATTGAAAACCTGCAGAAATAGAAGAATCTTTAGAGGCTTTAAGACAGAATCGTTTCCGCTCCTGCGATCAGTGGAAACTATTCAGTTTATTATCGCCTTACTTCATGGGTTCTGATGTGGCGGCACATCCAACATTATACTTTTGTGATAAATGTTACTTATTTACTGTATTTGATATACCAAACTATGGAAATGAGTATAGCCACAAAACTGATCACTATGGTCCCCAAAAATATGTCTACAAAGCTATAGGACCTGTAAGAAACGGTAAAGGGCACATAAGTTCCGTGTGATGAAATGGTGACATTACCAGAACTGAGATTGGATTGGTAATCATAGGGTAATGAGATACTATAGGAATATTTCCCATAGGGAAGTGATAGGTTCAGATAACTGCCTGTAGAATTATGATTATGGCCATCAATGTGCACTGTGTAATTTACTCCTTCTGGCAATCCAGAGGATGTGAACACCACGTATCCATCGTTCGTTGTTGTAAAGGTCGAAAATCTTGGCTGCATATTTTGATCGTTATGAGCTGGAACGACCATGAGTAGAACTAAAAAAAGTGTAGATAAAACGATAATTCCTACTTTAACACCTTCCTTCATTGATTCGTAATATCTTTAACAGTTATTAATCATAACATAAATGTCTATTCGTTCAATTTTTCACAAAAATACAGGATTTGATCATTGCGGAATAGGTACAAATTTCCAGACCCTGACATATGGCTTTCTACGATTCTCTTCTGTTCATAGTAGTCGGGAATTGAATATCTGAAGAATACAAACTCATATTTTTGGATAATCTTGGCATTCAACAATTCATCGGTATTACAGAAATCCAACACTCTGTATGCTTCACCAATAAAATCTTTCGGAGTTTTTGTGGAAGTATAGACAGCTTTGCGTTTCTCCGTCCATATCAGTTCAAGTCCAAGAGAATTGCAATAGTTTCCATGTAGCCCTGAATAAAACAGGGAGGCATCCGGAACAAAAAGAAAATCTTTCATGGTTTCTGTTTTTAATGGAGAAAAAATAGTATCGCTTTCCATGGTAAAGTCTGAAGGAAGTGAAACGGCTCTAAAAGTCCTCTGCGAATCTGCTTTGTAATATAATGTCAGTCTATTCAGGTTACCATCCACAGTGAGATATTCCAGGGTGCCTCCTAGGGAAGATATCTTATCCTTAGCAATAAAAGGGGGCAGGTCAAACACAAAATTCTTTACAAATCTTTCATAGCGTGATATGACTGCAGTGGGTTCTGGAACCAATTCATTGAGCGTTCTTTCTTCAGAATCTTTTGGTCTGAGTGGATCACAGAAAATAATATCATACATTTTATCTTCAAGGTTCAGAGCCATGGCATCCTGCACAGTGAATTTTACATTTGTTCCATAAGCAAGATTGTTTAACTGTGCCATCATAATTCTGCTTGTGTTTATGTCCACTCCCGTCACATCTGAGTACTTGGAGAGCATTATTGCCTGCATACCAGCTCCACAGCCCAGATCAAGTATCTTATTTCCCCTGAGTATGTTGCTTCGGTATATACCTACAATTTCCGGTGTTGAATAGGAAAGAGAGTATGAATCCAAAAATAGTTTTTTACTACGGCTATATTTATTCCGAGCACTTATTCTTGACCTTGCCATTTCTTCAATAAATTTTTCCTCTTTCGTGAAGCCTTGTTTATCAGCATTCCTGACCTTTTTTCCCTTTATAATATCTATTCTTTTATCAATGCGCCTATTTATTTTTTCAAGATATGTCTTATCTTGTAACATCTTTCTGAGAATAGATTCCATTATGACCTGTATCTAAAATTAATAAAAATACCATTGTATTGGAGTGCGGGTGGGTTTGGTAAATGGATGAAGTCATCATTTATTATACCTAAATTTTCGGTACAAAAATTATCTTGTAAATCAGACCAATGATAAATTTTTTATATAATTGAGTTGAGGGATTTAAAATGGGACACACTGAGACAAAACCAAAAAAAGATATAATCTTTGGTCTCAACATAAGCAGACTTTTCTTACTTATTTGGGGGTTGATCATTCTTTCAATCTACTATCACTTTGCCATATATTTAGTTCTTAGTGCGACAATGGCGATCTTTATTATCCTATTAATTTTTATTTTATTATCTATATCAGCATCTATTTCAGCCAAACATCTCAAAGATTACAAGAGATTTTCAGGTCGTTATTCTATTAGACCTCCCCAAGGGTATTATGATTATTTTGACTTTGAAGATAATGAGATGTATTGAAGGAGTAAAACACTCTGTCGTTATTGTTTTATAATTCCCAGCAGTTTATAATCTAAAGAACAAAATAAGGCCGTAACGTCGATCTCATGGATTTCACACTTTTTCTTTCAGTCCAAACAAAAACTGACCTATTTTAGCCTTCAAATTTACCTGAAAATTATTCTATGGCCTTGTACGTTCCTGGCCAAATTGAGTAAATTATTAATAAACATATGAGATAGGCGCGCATGGAATCATGG
Source organism: Thermoplasmata archaeon (assembly GCA_021799315.1). Taxonomy (GTDB): domain Archaea; phylum Thermoplasmatota; class Thermoplasmata; order Thermoplasmatales; family Thermoplasmataceae; genus Cuniculiplasma. Next base: position 12,666 of record JAJZAR010000001.1, read on the forward strand.
CAAATGCTTTCCAGGTATTTTTCAGACTTGGGTCATATAGGTAACAGAATCTTTGAGCTTCAATCTCACTATTATCAGGCTGGAAGGGTGCAGTCACATGACCCTTTTAAAATGACCCCTTTTGATCTTCAGCAGATTGAATTCAATATTCCCACGGAGCCTCACGAACGATTGACAGATATGTTAACCGGTATGGGTGAACAGGTTATGCTGTCCGAAGGCGTGGAATATGTGAAAGCTAGAGATGAATACAAAGTTGAGGATGCTGAGCCAATAGAAGTTGATAAACTGTACACAATAGAAGCAATAGATATCTGTTACAATATTGAGCTGAATAAGAAGGTCAAGGATACCAATCTACCGACTGATCTTGTTGAAATTTCTTACGCTATAAAGAACGAACTGAAATTCCCTGATGACTTCTTCAACTATTTTCCTTCAAATCCAATGGAAACTCCAGAATTTAATTCTCCCACTACATGTAATAAATACGGACTCGTTCAGGGGCAGAAAGCTTATTATTCCTTCTATATAGTCACGAAAGGTTTTGTAGTACCAGTTTTATCATACCCTGCACGTATCAAACTGGATCAAGGCATAAAGATGGAAGGTATCTTGATGACATTGAGTGATAAATTCAATAAATTTTCAAAGTCTCAAGACTTCAATAATTATCTTGTTTTTAGAATGATAAAGAACATACGAAACAAGCTTCTTGCCAAAAGGGGAAACCCTGCTTCTCTTTCATTATTCACTGAGAAAGAGCTCGCTTGGTGCAAGGAATCTGGGCTTTTTGAGGAAGAAGAGGGAAAATTAAAATTCGCAGAGGGAGAAAATATGACAAGTTTCAATGATATAATGAACAAACAATCTTCCAAGATAGACGATCTTGTAAAGAAATGGAAAGAAACCAGATTATTCTGATTTCTCCTTCTCAATGTTTTCAATATCTACTCCGTAGACACTGCCAATTTCCCTGTAACCTATTTTTTGGTAGAAGTTCAAGGCAATTAGATTAAGTGTGGGGAATTCTGCGGAAATTACCCTTATGTTCATTTCCCTTGCAATTTCATAGAGTTTGTTGAGCATTTTCTTTCCAACATCTTTCCTCCTGAATTCAGGCATAATATAAAGGTCATTTATTCTGGCTTCCTTGTCCGGTATATATGAAACCCTATCCTTTACCTCTGCCTTGACCAGGCCACATATCTTTTTCTTGCAAATGGCTACAAGAGTCACAAATCTATCTCTGTGTTCTATGGTGCTCAAATAGTAATTTTTAATATTTCCAAGATTATCTTCATTTGCCTTAAAAAGGGAATCAAATTCTCCATTGAGCCTTTTCATTCTCATAACAAGGTCCATGAACTGCTCAATATCTTCTTTCTCTGCTCTTCTCACAATAATTTCATCATTTATCATTTTATTCAACCTCTGGTAATTTCTTAACTATATTAAATTTCATCAATTTTGAAAAGTTCTCTCTATTTTCGCTTATAATATCGCTGGCCGTTTTGAAGAAACCTTCCTTGCTGTCAGTTTTTCTCGCAAGTCCTTCGTCAACAGTTGCCCTTGCAACAGAGGAAGCTACTCGGGGGTAAAGCTCCCAATCGTCCATGGTGGGAACAATATTGTCTTCTGTTGGATCCTTCACGTAATTCGCTATCTCATAGGCCGCTTTAACCATAATATTGAAGTTAACTCCTTTAGATCTGGCGTCAAGCACGCCTCTAAAAATACCAGGGAAAACAAGACTGTTATTTATCTGGTTAGGAAAATCACTCCTGCCTGTTGCAACTACCTTTGCCCCTGCCTTTTTTGCGTCTTCCGGCCAAATTTCAGGAAGGGGATTGGCCAGTGCAAATATGATAGGATCTGAGTTCATCTTCTTGATCCATTCTGGCTTTATAAGTCCGGGTTCTGATTTCGCTGCAGATACCACTATATCGGCGCCATCCATTGATTCTGCTATATTTCCTTTTTTTCTCTCTCCATTTGTCTTCAAAGCCAGTTCATATTTCCATGGGTTGGATAACATTATCTTGTCAAGATCGCTTCTTTCAGGTTCCATTATTCCGTGAGAATCAACCATAATAATATTCTCAGGTTTAATTCCAGCTTCGATCATCAGATGGGCTGCTGCAATGTTTGCTGCTCCAGATCCAATTAGAGATATCTTTGCATCAGGTATCTTCTTTCCCGCAATTCTCAAAGCATTGATCATACCTGCAAGTATTATGCATGCTGTCCCAAGCTGGTCATCATGCCATGCTGGAATTGAGAGAGCCTTTTGGAGATCGCGCAGTACAAAGAAACATTTCGGGCTTTCAATATCCTCAAGGTTGAATCCTCCAAAAGCAGGTTCAAGGGCCTTAGTAACATTTACGAACTCTTGTGCGCTGCTCACTCTAATTGGCAGAGGGATAGCATTGATCCCACCAAGCAAATTAAAAAGCATTGCTTTTCCTTCCATAACAGGAGTGGCGGCTTCCGGACCGACATTACCGAGTCCAAGTACTCTTGTTCCATCAGTAACAATTCCAATAGTGTTCCATCTACCTGTCATCTCAAAAGAATCTTCAGGATGCCTGTTTATCTGCATTGAAACCTCTGCCACTCCCGGAGTATACCAGAACGAAAAGTCGCTTAGATGAGTTATTGGAACATTGGGATACACTCTTACCTTTCCTTTGTAGTATTTTGAATATTCCACTGCAATTTTGTTAAAGTGCAATGTTCTTTCCCTGCTGTCCATACATACTAATATTAAAATTGTTTAAATAGACTTCTAAATTTTCCCTTCGATGAAGGAGGTAAATAACATACAGCTAGAATGGGAGAATATATTAATGAAGCAGATGCAGGCCTTTGATCAGTTATCTGACCAAAACATCTCCGAGAGCCTGTATGCATCCCTTATTGAGAAACTTAACAGCAATCAGATACCTTCTAAAGTCTATTTCAAAGACGGGGTTCCAAAATGCTATGGGTATCTTCTTCCTTCTGCAGATTCATCCGATCGAATCCTCTGTTCCATTGGCTTTGAATCAGAGGATGAAGCTTTAATAGAAATGGGGAAAAAAATTCTTGAATGGTTTATTGAAGTAGGCAAAAGTCAGGAGAAATTACTTATTTTAGATGGAGTGTTCAACGGTGCCTTTTTTGAAGAAACCGTACAGCAATACGGTTTCTCAGTGGCGAATAGGGTCAAACTCATCTGTGATCTTGAAACGATCATAGAGAATTTATCGGAAAAGATAGAACACGTTCACAGTGACGGCTTGCTGCTCAATGTTGATGAAGTGGATATTGAAGAGTTGTGCACTGCTGAGGAAAATGCCTACAGTGATTCACCTGACAGATTTTTGCTAATTCGAAATAGAGGGAAAAATGTCACCCTGCAGGTTATCCTTAAGGGCATATATGGAAAACCTCTGAACGCTGCTTCTGGTGTTATTTACAGTTCAAGTGTTGAGGGAATGATTATTGTTACAGATGGTTCAGTTGAGATCTTTAAGAATAGCACGCCGCTCATTGTGGACATATTCGTGGCTCCAGAATACAAACGAAAGGGCATAGGTTCAAAATTGATGCTCTATGCCGCGAAAAAGCTAAGGATACTTGGACACGATCAGGTTCAGCTTTGGGTAAATAAAGATTCACAGGCGTACAACTTCTATAACTCCATTGGATTTTTTTATGAAGGAGAGGACGATCTGTTATCCTATCTGGATTTCAGGCTTTAATTGTGTCCCAACGGGAAAAAGTCAAAGCACTGACAAAATTAGGTTCCCAATGATCACACCGGAGGGTATGGTAAAATTATCATCAAGGGGATATCCCGATACAGACTCAAGAATTGTGACCAGAACTGCAACAAATATATATGATGGACCAAGGACAATGAATGCGAATATGGCAGTGGGAATTAACATTGAAATAAATCCACCTATACTCTTCTTTCTGTTGTAAAATAACTTTTTGATACCCATCTTTAAGCCACCTATGGTTGCAAGAGAGTCTCCTATTGCCATTGCAAAAACTCCAATTTCTACAAGTTTCCATTGTGGAGATAGAGATATGAGCAACATCAAACCGGCTATGAACCAGAGCGTTCCATACCCTGGCTTAACGTTATCTCTTTCCATCCTTGAGACCAGTTTTGATATCTTCATTGTTTCGTATAAGGCGATGAGATCAAGTATGAAGATAGCCAAGAGCATTCCTCCCACTAGGATAAGCTCCACAAGTAAGTGCGACCAAAATATCATCATGGTGATTATGACTATCCCGACACCAATCTGTAGAAGATCTCTGAAGATTTCTGTATTATGGGCGTGTCCTCTTGCTTTTTCGTTGCTCAAACTCTGTTTCTTCATATAACTGGATGTGAGAAGAGAGATTGAAACACCGACACCTATTGACAGGCACACGGGTATTACTGAGCTTTTCTGAAAATTTAACAGAAATTCCAATAGGATTGCAACTGAGAAAAATGAAAGACTTACTATGGATTTCCTTCTGTACATTGAATTTATGGCAAGAGTTGCTGTAAATACAATTGCCATATTCAAGGACTCAGGATAAAGATACAGGAAAATGAGAGATACGATGAATGATGCAATGGGTACATAATCCTTATGTCGTTGCTCAATAAGAATGTAGGCGGAAAAGGCTAGCACCATGAATATTGAGTTCAGAACCAAATATAGGATTAACATTACAGATCGCAATACATATATTATATTAAAAGAATTGATTTATTATAAAGGAAAATCCATGTTTCCAAAGGCGTTTTCCCAATCCTTAAGAAATCTGTTCAGACCTTCTTCTGTTTTGGGATGACTCGGTAATTTAGACAGCACATCAAAGGGCAATGTTACAACATCAGCTCCCATTATCATTCCTCGAAGGACATGAAGGGGGCTTCGCACAGATGCCACAAGGATTTTGGTTTTCATTTCATAATTGGTGAAAATAGTCTTAATCTGTTCGATCACAGACATTCCATCTTCGCCAATGTCGTCCAATCTTCCAACGAAGGGTGATACATAAGCGGCGCCTGCCTTTGCTGCAAATAGTGCCTGAATACCATTAAATATCAATGTGGAATTCACGGGAATTCTCTTATCAGATAGGCTCTTTGTTGCCCGTAATCCATCCGTGGTGAAGGGTAATTTCACAACTGCATTGTTCCCGAGTTCGCTGACCTTCAATGCCTGTTTCATCATTGTTTCATAATCCGTACCTATAACCTCTATGCTGACGGGACCAGGCGTAATTTCAAGAATACTTTTCAAAATTTTCTTGAATTCCAGTCCTTTTTTCATTTCTTTTGCTATAAGTGACGGATTTGTAGTCACTCCATCGAGTAAACCCCAATCGTTTGCCTGCTTTATTTCATCAATATTTGCCGAATCAAGAAATACTTTCATATTTTTTCTCCTCCCTGAAGACCTTAAGTCCTGCATCCACTATATCACTAACTCCCATATGAAAATAATCAAACAGTTCCCAGCCTTTGCCAGACTTTCCAAAACTGTCTCTCATCCCCACACGCTGCATGATAACTGGATACTCCTCTGCTGTAACTTCCGCCACTCTGCTCCCTAACCCATTATATATGGAATGTTCCTCGGCTGTTACGATATGCCCCGTTTTTCTGGCATAATCAATAATTCCCTTTCTATCTATGGGTTTGATTGAAGATACGTTTACGACGGCAGTATCGATGGCTAGTTCCTTCAGCTTTTCAGCCGCTTTCAATGAAAAATCCACCATGGCCCCATTACAGAATATGGTGAGATCTGTTCCATCTTTCATTACGACATTCTGCCCTTCCCTGAACTGGTAGTCATCGTCATTCAGGACAGGAAACTTTTCCCTTGACAGTCTCACATAATATGGCGTTTTGGTCTTTTCGACTAGGTATTGTATAACAGACTCTGTCTCAATGGAATCTGAGGGTACTATAACCTTCATATTAGGGAGACCCGACATTATGCCAACATCTTCAACAATTTGATGAGTAGCCCCGTCTTCTCCCACAGTTATCCCTGCATGCGTGACAACAAATTTTACGTCTATATTGTTGTAACAGACAGATTGCCTTATCTGTTCATATGTCCTCATAAGGAAAACAGCAAAGGTGGACACAAAGGCTTTCTTCCCCGATAGTGCCATGCCTGCTGCTGTGGCAACCATGGATTGTTCTGATATTCCCATGTTAAAAAATCGTTCCGGGAACTTCTTCCCAAAAACCTGTGTCTTGGTGGAACTGGAAAGATCAGCATCAAGGACAACAATATCTTTATGACTTTCTCCTAACTCGGCAAGTTTCTTGCCGTAACTCTCTCTAGGACTTTCAATTCTCATATTTGCTAGCACCTATTTCCTTAATGGCCAGGTCATATTCCTCCTGTGATGCAGGAGGGCTGCCGTGGTACTTAGGGTTATTTTCCATATAACTCACGCCCTTCCCCTTTACGGTATCTGCAATAAGTAAAGTGGGTTTTCCTTTCTCATGTTTTGCAAATTCTATGGCATTCCTAATTTCATCAAAGTTGTGGCCATTAAACTTCCTGACGTTCAGCCCGAAGGACCTTACTCTTGACTCTATATCTGGAAGAGGCATCACATCTTTTGTGAAACCATCCAGTTGAATTTTGTTGAGATCAAGAATTATGGTAAGGTTATCAAGGGCATATTTCGAGGCGGCCATGAAGGATTCCCAAACGCTCCCCTCCTCTATTTCCCCATCTCCAATAACGACAAAAACTCTGTAATCCTTTTTATCAAGTTTTGCAGTGAGCGCCATGCCAACAGCTATTCCAATGCCCTGCCCCAGCGATCCTGTTGATGTTTCAATACCAGGAACGCCTCTGTGAACATGCCCTTCCAGCTTTGAGTTGATCTTTCTGAAATCCTTGAGCAGTTCTTGAGGAAAGAACCCTCTTAAGGAGAGTATGCTATAAAGAGCTGGAGATGCGTGGCCTTTACTCATAACAAATCTGTCTCTGGAAGGGTTTTCAGGATCTGAAGGATCTACGTGCAACTCATTAAAGTAAAGATATGTGAGTACATCAATTATACTCAGAGACCCGCCAGGATGTCCACTTTTTGCAGACCATACCATATCAATTATCAATGTTCTAGCCTGTTTTGCTATGTTAAATAGTGATTCATTACTTCTATCGCTTTCCACATGTTGCAAATGTTGGGGGTCAACCATCTTTCCTTACCTTCTTATGTGTTGATAGAGACTAGTGTTAAAACCTTTATGAATTTTCAGTTTATATCGTGACCACTACGGTCATCATACCTTTCCATTCCTTCCGCTGCAATACCAGTTGCAAAAAATACAACTTTGACCTTGCCATTATAGCTTGGGTCAGTCTCTTGCCGTTGAATTATATTACAGTTTGGGGAAACTTTCTGCTTCATGTATTTCATAGCCTGTTCTCTTTCGGCTACTGTTAAAGATTCGTCTCCTGAAAGGCTTATCAATAGCCCTGTAGCTTTGTAAATGTCTGAAGAATTGAACGGTGAATTCAGTGCCTGCTCACACGCCTCTATCACCCGCTGTTCTGGTGATGAGTCAGAAATTCCAACGCCGAATATCCCCAGGCCTTTCATTTCCAGAATCTTTTCAAGGTCGGAAAGTTCTGTATTAACCCTTGCACTTTTGGAGACAATCTCTATCAATCCTTCGATGGCTTTCATCATAATATTATCTGCCATTTCTAGTGCCAGGTTAAACATCTCCTTTGGGGCATATCTCCTGATACGATCATTTTCGAAGAGGATTATTGAATCACAGAACTGATAGAGCTCAGACAATCCTTTCTTGGCATTTTCCATCCTCTTTACACCTTCGCTTTCAAAGGGCATAGATGCTATGGCAATTACTATTGCCTGTTTTTCCTTTGCCTTCATTGCCAGATAGGGCGATGAACCTGTGCCTGTTCCGCCACCAAGGCCAGTAACTATGATCGCAATCTTCACTCTTTCAAGGCTCTTTTCTATCTCACTCTGTGACTCTCTTGCAGCATCATTACCTACCTGTGGATCAGCGCCTGCACCCCTTCCTCTAGTTTTCTGCTTGCCGAGTATTATCCTTTCTTGAACATTTATGCTATTGAGGTGATATGCATCGGTATTGGCTGCAGCCAGACGAATTTCACAATAGGGGGAAGTGAAACTTTTGTTGGCCATTCTCTTTATGGTGTTAGAACCGGCTCCACCCATTCCAAAAACTTTCAGTCTCAACTTGTTAGATTCAACTAACTCTTCCAATTGATCCTTACTGATGCCATATGTTTCTTCTTCATCATCATCAAAAGGTGGGCCTGTGATCATAGGTAAGAATCGTATTAATATATATAACATTTGCAAATAAGTAATTACTTTCCTGCCTCTTTGAAGCTTAACTCTCAGGTTGGTGTTAAACAGTAAGGTTTTAAATTTTCCTCATCCTCATCGTTACATAGATACACCGGGAGATATCATATGTTAACGTTTAAAGTAGTTAATTTGCCGGATAGAGAAAGAAACACCACGGTTAAGATGCTCATTCATAATTGGAGATATGAACTCAATACGAGTACCTATTTCACGCACTGGGAATTGTTCATCACGTAATAAAATGCTTTTTCCATTTGGAGTTTCTTTTTATAAAAAAATGAGTGAATTCTCATCGTTGATATGCTGAAACGATAATTGGTTGAATCATTACATAATAATAATTTAATTTAATAGATATTTTTTAATTAAATTTATAATAATAAGAGTTGAAAAGAAGATTGCATACAGAGGCAGTGATTTGCAAGTTCCTCTTTAACTAATATCTTAGAAATCCAGTGCGTTACTGAATAATCAGGCATTTTTCATTCATTGTATATAAATATTGCTTAGCAGGATTTATTTTGTATGAACTTCTTTTGAATAGATGCAAAACACACAAACGAGACGAAAAGGTTTATTAAGAAGAAACAGGTTGAAAAGAGAACTTGGTCTTTATGAATTAGTCATACTTGGAGTTGCTGGTTCTCTAGGAAATGGAGCTCTTTTCGGGACCATCTCCATGGTAGCCGGGGCTGGACCCAGTGCCATTTTGGCGTTCATATTTGGTGCATTTATTTATCTTTTGGTTGCTTTAACATACGTAGAGCTTTCCAAGGTGTACCCTGAAGCCGGAGGTCCTACAAGGTATCCAATTTACACCCATGGTCGGTGGTCTAACCTCATTAATTCAATGGCCGATATTATCTGGTATCTGCTTATCCCTCCCATAGAAGTTGTGGCGATTCTTATTGGAACAGGTTATTTTTTCCCCGGTATATTCATAACTAATCAAGGGTTTCCAACAACTGCAGGAGGTTTATTTGGTGCAGGCTTGCTTCTCACATTTATCCCTATAAACTATTTTGGAATCAAGCAATTTGGTAAGACAACCAACATGATTGGCATTGTAAAATTAATTTTTTACATTGCTATGGTTGTGGGGTTGATAGGATTCGTATTCAATGTAAAAAACATTTATCAATACGGGTTCTTCAATAGTCATGCGCCTCTTGTATCCTTTCTTTCCATCATGCCTCTGGCGATGTATGACTTTGGAGCGACAAGGGTGATTCCTGATCTTGCTGAAGAGACAAAAAGACCTAATGATGTGGCAAAGGCCATTGTTTTCACGGTAGTGATCGAGTCTCTTATATACATTGGAGTTGCCTTTGCCATAGTCATGGGTTTTCAATGGTCCGCACTCAGCATTAAACCAGGGGATTTTGCTGCTTTGACGACATCACCCCTTCTCATAGGCCTGAATCCATTCTTCGTCTTCGCACACCGGTCTGGATTTTACTGGATCTTTATTGCTGCACTCGTGACGGGTTTCTTAGCCCCCTATGTTACGGGTTACATTTATGTCGGAAGTGGTTCCAGAGTTCTGATGGCGTTTGGGAGATCTGGATTCATAACAAAAAAGCTTAAGAGTATAGATTCTAAACATGCCATACCTCTGCTCGCTTTAGTGGTATTTGTTGCATTGGGCAGTATTATAGTGTTTATATCTGCTCCCGTACCTTCCATTTACAGTTTTATAGATGATGCCTCGGCAGCAGGTTATCTGGGGTTGGTGGTAACACCTATAGCCTTAATTGTATCAAGAAGGCAAGGCGTAACAAAAGAAGAGCATAAATTCAAAGGGATGTGGTTCATAGCACCGCTTTCTGTTGGATTGAGTTCATTGATACCTTTCTGGGCCGGATGGCCTTCAGAGCCTTATGCTGTTTTTCTTATTCTTGTTGGTGTATTATTTATAAGTGTTAGCGGAAAAGTAACCAATGGATTCAAGAATGCTATCTGGTACATTGTATATATTGGATTCGTAACAATAATGACTATGATAGGATCGGACGGATATTCCGGTGTGATAACCTATCTTAATTTACATAGTATTGGTCTTCCATTTGCACTATCAATAAAAACACCAGCTTCATGGGGGGCACTTATTCCATTCGAATGGGCTACGCTTATAATCTTCATTGTCTCAATAGCCGTATTCTATCCATGGGGCGTTCTCTCTGGCTTCAAAAAACAATATGATCATCCTGAATTTACAAGACCCGTTCTGGACGATATTAAGAGAGACAAAAAAGAAGAAGCGGAAAGGGTAGCAGCAGAGAAGGCGGAGAGGGCCGCCGATTAATTTTTAAAAGGCTGATAAGATTTAATTTTTACATTCTCTTTAATCATTGTGGTTAACTCTAAAGTAGGGGTCAATCAACATTGTTTAAGGAGCGTTACATTAAATAATGTAATTAACACCTCAGATGTTTTTTATGTTTGGTAATAATTCTAAAAATCCTAATTAGGCTCTGGAGTGATCCTATTTTTCATGGAACTGAGTGATATCTCTACCATGTGGACATTTTCCAGGTTTCCCCAGTTTTATGAACATTTTATCAATAGAATGATGATCTATTTGAAAATCTATGGACTCCGACAGAGCGCATGCCTTTTCCAGATCCATTCCAAAATTCACCATAAGTGTCTCCAGCACCCTATGATTTTCGACGATTTCATGAAAAAATTTCGTTCCCGACGGTGTCAATAATATCATTCCCTTCTCATGAACGACAATCTTTTTTGCTTCGAGTCTCCTTATGAGGTTCAATGCGGTAGGCGACTTTATCGACAGATCTGCGGCTAGATCGACAAGCCTTGTTGGAAACTTTCCTCCTTCCTTTTCGCCCAGATCTACGAGGCAATCTCTTTCTTTTTTCGTCAATTCAGTCATTCTGTCACCGTAGTATGATACTAATGTTATTTGTATATATAAAAAGTGGTTTTTTTCCCCAAGTTTTCATTCGCTTGGGTAACTCCAAAAGAAAAAATCTTATAATGTTTACCTGATATCAGGATATGGTAGATAGGATTTTCATAGAACCTCAAGAAGTTGTTAAACATCTTGACGATTTCGTTATGCTGGACTGCAGATACAGGTTGACTGACACATTTTATGGTGAAAAGGCATTTAGAAAATCTACAATTCCAGGTGCATTTTATTTTGACTTGAATAAGGATATGGCATCCCCCGTCAAGGATATAGGTGGCAGGCACCCTCTTCCTGACATGAACATTCTCAGAAAAAAACTTGAAAATAGTGGTATAAGCACAGACAGCAAGGTTGTATGCTTTGATGACAACCTTTCTGGTGCTGCCAGAATGTTTCTACTTCTCGAAATACTTGGTGTACTGAATGTCAAAATCTTAAGAGGGGGATTTCCAAAATGGGTTGAACTTGGTTACCCATGTTCGGAAGGTGTTGGAAAATCCAATACGATTGGGAAAATAAAAGTCAAGGAGACAACAGAGAATATAGCAACTCATTCTGATATCATCTCTATTGAAGATAGCAGTGTAATTGACGCAAGAGAAAACTATCGTTATCTGGGGGAAAAAGAACCAATTGACACGATACCGGGTCGAATACCGGGTGCAATAAACATACCATATACTGATCTCATGGATGGAATAGGATTGAAAAGCGAGGAAGAACTTCGTTCCATCCTGAAGGGTTCAAGAGACGGAGATATTATCTATTGTGGATCAGGTGTAACTTCCTGCATAAACTATATTGCAATGAAATCCATAGGAATACAACCAAGATTATATGTTGGTAGCTACAGTGACTGGATAAGCAGAAACCTTAAAGTTGAGTCTGGCAAATAGTTAAACAACTAATTGTGTATTTCAACTTCTAAAAACATATAAGTGGTAGAAATATCACATACTGATAATTATGGAGGAAGTATTTGTTGTTGGAGCAAAGAGAACTCCTCAGGGAAAGTTCGGAAGGTCTTTGTCCACTATCCCAGCTTCAGTTCTTGGCGGTATCGCTATAAAAGCTGCTTTAAATCACTCAAAAATAGACCATAAAGATGTTGAAGAAGTCATTTTTGGAAATGTTATTCAGGCCGGAAACGGCCAGAACATTGCAGGGCAATGCGCTTTCAATGGAGGACTGCCTGCCACAGTCGTAAAAAATACTGTGAATGTGGTATGTGCTTCTGGCATGCTTGCAATTGAAAACGCATGCAGGGAAATCTCTCTGGGAGAGAGGGACGTTATTGTTGCCGGTGGAGTGGAATCCATGAGCAGGGCACCCTATCTCATGTCATACAGATTCAGGCAGGGTGTGAAAAATATGTTTTCTGCCAGAGAACAACTGGAAGATGCAATGTTCAATGATGGACTAAGGGATGCATTTTATGATAACTCAATGGGTTATTGGGCCGATAAGACTGCTGTTAAATTTTCTCAAAAAAGAGAGGATGTGGATGAATATGCTTTTCAGAGCTTTGAAAGAGCTTTGAAGGCAAAATCAAAGGGTTTGTTTGATTCCGAACTGGCCCAAATGGATGTCCTGGAAGCTGACGAGGGAATCCGTGAAACATCTATGGAATCTTTGCAAAAATTGAAACCCTCTTTCTCCGATTCAGGTGTACATACTGCTGGAAATTCCTCTCAAATATCTGACGGGTCTTCAGCTCTCGTCCTTGTTTCCAAAAAGTATCTTGAAAGTCATGATATCAAACCTCTTGCAGTCATTAGAGATTTTTCATCAGCAAGCATGGACTCCAGAGACTTTCTTGAAGCCCCCATAAAGTCTTCGAAAGAACTCATAAAGAAACATAACTGGAGAATGGACGATTTTGATATTGTGGAGCATAACGAAGCATTTTCCGGTGGTTGCATTCTCCTAAGAGATCAATTGGGTATAGACAACGACAGATTCAACGTTAACGGTGGTGCCATAGCAATAGGGCATCCTCTTGGTAGTAGCGGATCAAGAATTGTTGTTACGCTCATACATGCTCTTATAAACAGGAAGGAAAAGAAAGGTTTCGCAACATTATGCCATGGTGGTGGAGGAGGGCATTCCATGGCCGTGGAGGTGGTTGAATGAAGGTTGCAGTTATAGGTTCCGGGACAATGGGCACAGGGATTGGACAGGTTTTCGCCCAGAATGGATATGAAGTTTATCAGGTAGATTTTTACACTGCACAGCTTGAAAAGTCAAAGGATATAATGACAAAGTCACTTTCAAAGCTTCATTCTAAAGGGCTGGTGGACGGGAGTCCAGAACAAATTCTAAAATCAGTCACATTTACAGACAATATCTCGCAAATCCATGATGCTGATATGGTAATGGAAGCGGTATTTGAAAAACTTGAAACAAAATCCGATGTCTTATCCAGGATCTCAGACACAGTGAATGATAAGGCCATAATCGGTTCAAACACATCATCCATTTCCATAAATAAGCTGTCAAAATTTGTAAAGAACCCTGAGCGTTTTCTTGGGGTTCATTTTTTCAATCCCGTTCCCATAATGAAACTTGTGGAGCTTGTAACCTCAGAGAAGACAGATCCCTCTAAATTGTCAGATGTCAAGAAAATCCTCATAGGATTGGGAAAGGATCCAGTTACTTCTCAGGACTATCCTGGATTTATATCCAACAGAATATTGATGCCTCTCATACGCGAGGCAATTCTGGTGTTTGAGGAACACGTTTCCAATGCTGAAGACATTGATAAAACATTCAGGTTGGGTATGAACCATCCCATGGGTCCTCTAGAACTGGCAGATTTTATAGGCCTTGATGTATGCCAAGACATTATGGAAGTCCTCTATACGGAATATGGAGATCCAAGGTATAAGCCTCCAATCGCCTTAAGAAACCTTGTGCTCTCTGGAAAACTTGGAAGGAAATCAGGTTCAGGTTTCTATGATTATGAGGTGAAAAAATGAAGTTTATAACTGAAGAAACCACAGGTAGAGTTTCCACAATTACCTTGAATTCTGATAATCCATTCAATCCACTCAGTATTGAAATGCTTGAAGAAATTGGAAATGTTCTGAAGGATGAGGATAAAATCATTGTTATAAGAGGAAAAAACAAGGCATTCAGTGCAGGAGCCGACATCAGTCGATTTCCTAAAATGGAGCCAGCAGATGCTTTTCACTTTTCCCAGAAGGGACAGGAAATCATGAATCTTGTTGCCACACGACATATGCCCGTTATAGCTGCAATACATGGTTTCGCTCTGGGTGGCGGGCTTGAACTTGCTCTTTCCTGTGATGTGAGAATCTGTCATCCATCCACAGTCTTTGGCCTTCCGGAAGTGACTCTTGGCATTTTGCCGGGATTTGGAGGTACCCAAAGACTGAAATCACTTGTTGGTGAGGGGAGAGCTTACTGGTTGATTTCTACGGGATCAAGGCTCAATGCACAGGATGCATTTGCATGGGGTGTGGTCACAGAAATATCTGATCAATATGAAGAGAGAGCTATTGATATTGCAAGGCAATATGAGAAATTGCCCTACGAGTCTCTATCATACATAAAGAAATTGACCCGTCCTGTTCCTGAGAATATGTTAAATTTGGAAATGGAGTATTTTGGAAATCTATTCGAGACGGAAAACAGATTAGAAGGGGTATCGGCTTTCCTCGAAAAGAGAAAACCCGATTTTAATAAGTCTATTAAGAAGGATAAATTATAAAGTTACGTAATCCTTTCTTATGTCCAGTATTTTTTTAGACAGCGAACTGAAGTCATCGTCTGTTGTCAGATTGCGGCTCAGGTACAGATTTCTATATTTTTCACCGCTATCTGGAAAAACAGTATATATTCTTGAACCTGGGTGTTCCTCGCCTATCTTCATTGCTCCTGAGAAATTTCCGCCGGCTGAGAATCCAACTAGCAATTCATAATTTTCAATGAGAAATTTGACACCATTTTCAGCATCTTTCTCACTGAGATTGAGCATTCTATCAACTATGGAAATATGCTTTTCAAGAATTACTTTGTCCTTGGCTTTCATGAAATTTCTTATTCCCTGAATATAGGCATCCTGATTGGATTGCATCATGATCACATCCGTATCCTGGTTTCTTTCCTTGAAGAAGAGCCCATTTCCTATTATTGATCCACCGGTTCCCATTGCAATCGCAACATAATTTGGAGAACCACCCATCTGTTGGAGAGCCTCAGGTCCCGTAGTGTAGATATGGGCTTTATAATTCATGGGGTTCCCATGCTGGTGTAGGAATCTATAAGTATCAGGTTTTTCTATTGCCAGTTTATTCGCCCTTTCTATGGCCATTGCAGTACTTGTACTCTCCGGTGATTCTCCTACAACTTCGATTTGTGCACCTGATTGTTCAAGTTTCTCCCGTGTTTCCGTAGCCGTTCCCGGTGGAATAAAAATGATGGACTCCAATCCGAGCTTTCTGCAAATATTTCCAATAGCTATTCCGGTATTTCCTGAACTCCCATCCACTATTATCAGCTTTTTATTCCTGTCACTTTTCTTGATTGCATCTTCGATCATGAAAAATGAACCCCTATCCTTTATGGATCCAAAAGGGTTGAAAAACTCCAATTTTGCATATATTGTGGAACCATTGCTCATATGATGAACCAGCATGGGTGTATTACCAAATCCCATTTTGTAGAAATCATCTCTTATACTACTGCAAAGTTCTGAGTCTTCGATATTCATTAATGGGACATGGTAATAAAAGTATTATTAGTTGTGACTTTTAAGAACCAAAAAAAACTAGCTGTACAAAGTTAAAAATATGAGGATAACACATAGAAAAACGAATCACTTTGTGGTCATCTTACTATTCTCAGTTCATCATCAAGTTCTTCCACGATATATGTTCTTAATTTTTCACATAAAGCGTAATCTCCCATGGATTTAGGAATGGGGTTAGAAACTATGTCACCAGTACCCAGTCTGAAAATGATATGATGGGATGGGCACATAATCTGATCTTCCTTAAGGATTTTAGAAAGAAATAGGGGGCCACCCATATGAGGGCATTTGGAATCTGTGGCAAAGAACTTTCCATCAACATTGAAGAGAGTTATGTCATAATCTGGGCCAGTCAGTCTTTTTCTGCCCTTCTGGTCAAAACCTGTTTTTTCAGTAAGAATACTCATGGAATCCCTACTTTTTGAGGTCGACAAATTTCCAATCGCTCCTTACTGCGTTCTTTCCATGTTTCTTATGTACATAGTTTATGGCGCTCAATGCAGCTACAGAACCCTGACCGGCTGAGATAATAGCCTGTTTATAAGGGATATTTGTCACATCTCCTGCAGCAAATACACCTTCTCTGGAGGTAAAGCCATTCATATCCACAATTACCTCATTCTCCTTATTCATCTCTACGAAACCTTTCAGCATCTGAGTTTTAGCAACATACCCCATCTCTATGAACACAGCTTTAACGCTTATATCCTGAATCGTTCCGTCTTTCTTCTTTACTGTCAGGGCATTTACAGTCTTGTCTCCCTTTATTTCTTTTACCTCGGACTCATACACAAATTCGACATTTCCAAGAGTTTTAACATCCTGAATCATGTCCTCGGATCCAGATATTCTATTGCCTTTTTGAGTGACATAGACCTTGGATGCCACTGTTCCAAGATAAAGTGCTGCCTGTAGTGCGTGGTCTCCGGCTCCTGCAACGGCAACTTCCTTCCCTTTGTAAAGTGGGCCGTCACATATGGAACAGTAGGAAACGCCTCTTCCCTTGAATTTTTCTTCGCCTTCACATCCAAGATCTCGGGGCGTTTTTCCGAAGGCAAGAATAAGTGCATCTGCCTCGTATATTTGTTCAACTCCTTTGAGCCTGTAAATTGAATTTTCTTCAGTGATTTCTCTGATCTCATCATAGCTGAATTCACAACCGTATAACTGTGCCTGAGACTGAAATTTACTGGCTAGGTCAAAGCCAGAAATAGAATCGAATCCTGGATAATTTTGAATTTCGTTTGTTAGAAGTCCCTGACCGCCTATGTCCTTTGTCACCACGAGAGTTTTCATGCCCTGCCTTGATGTATAGATGGCAGCAGAAAGGCCTGCGAAGGCCCCTCCAATTATGATGATATCATATTTCATCTAGTTCAACAGCTTTTTTAGTTTTGCTTCAAGCATTGCCTTTGGAACAGCGCCAATGCTCATATCAGCAACCTTGCCATTCTTGAACATTATGACTGTGGGTATGCTTGTTATGTTGTATTCAGCGCTCACTTGTTGATTTGCATCAACGTCTACCTTTCCGAAGGTGATTTTGCCATCATAGTCCTTTGCCAGTTCTTCCACTATGGGTGATAAAAATCTGCAAGGTGCACACCATGATGCCCAGAAGTCTACAACAACAATGCTATTTTTCTTAATTTCTCCATCAAATGTCTTATCAGTTAATTCTATCGGTTTCATTTTTATACCTCTTTTTAGCATCTGATAAATCACAACTTTACTGAGTGATTCCATTCAGACACATCATGTAAATTACAGGGTGACATATGAATGTTGTGGTTTTGGCATAATCATACAAAACCATTAATATCACCTTCAAATATGGTTCCTATCATGAAAATGTCAACTTTGATTAACACAAAGATTGCCTGTTGTGCTGATCTGCTTGAATTTGTTTATAATCTCACCAAGACTGACATACTTGTTCTGTATTCCCTGTCTCCGGGAAAATGGGTCAGAACCAAGGATATAGCACAGTATGTGTCAAGGGAGGAAAGTACTGTATATCGGTCCCTACAGAAATTGAATGGCTTAAAACTGGTTCTTAAGGACTATAGAATTATACCTGAGGGAGGCTATTATTATGAATACACATTGAACGATACCGAGGAAATACGCAAACTGATAAACACAAACATTGATGAAATGACTGTCAGGATGAAAAGCCTTCTTCTCGATATGGTTACAGAATTTAACCTGAAAAAAAGTTATGTTGATGAATCAACGAACCATTGATATAAATTTCTGGGAATCTTCTACTATTCTGACAACTCTGTATCCATCGTTACCTGTAGCTATTTTGGAAGGATTTCCGAAAACGTATTCCTTGAAGCCTGATATTTCCTGCACATAGGGGTTTATGGGAGGTATTTCCTCAACTTTTTCGCCATTCACAAATATTGTCACTGGAGATCCTGTAGAGAAGAAGTTCCTGCAAAGAATGTTTTCACTCTTTGTCAACACATTAAGGTCATTTGCCACAGGTTTAACTTCCCTGGATGAGAACGCACTGCCAAACCCCTTTTCAAACTGCATATTGACCATCATAGTATCATCTATGATTCTCTGATCGGGCGTTCTGAAAGCTGTTATTTTTCTTGGGAACTTGCCAAAAAGGGATACAATGGTATCTATGACATGAACGCCTGTTCCCATTATGGAACCACCACCTACCTTTTCATTCTCTGTCCACCATTTACTCTCTTCTGTAGGTGTTGCATGAGAAGATTCATGGCACCATCTGCCATTGATAACAAAGGGCCCCTCATCCTCCAATTCCTTTCTTACAAATTCCAAACCGCTCTGAAACCTGAGGTGAAATCCGACGCCTATTTTGAGCTTTCTTTCGTTAGCAATGCTTATAAGTTCTTTGGCTTCCGATGATCTTAACGTCATCTGTTTTTCCATAAGTACGTGTTTATCCTTCATCAAACTCTTTCTGGCATGTTCATAATGAAGGTAATTGGGAGAACCTACGTAAACAGCATCTATATCTTCGCTCAGCATGTCATTAAGCGTTTTACTGTAAACGCATTTGTATTGTTCGGATAGTTTGAGGCCCTTCTCCTCATTCTGTGTTGTTAAGGCTGATACTTCATTCTTGCTCTCTAAAATAGCTGGCATAATTCTATTTAGGGCATGATTTCCTAGTCCTACAACTCCAAATTTCATAATCAAACATTCAATTCCAGCTATTAATATATTCTATATTTGTTGTTCAGTTTAAAATTGCAATTGTTGTTGTAATAATATTAAATATCAGGTTTTGATATATAAACTCAAATGGCTAACAAGAAGAAACTGGAAGAACAGAGATTAATGATCGAAAACCTTAAACGAAAAAGAAGAAATATTTTTTACACCGCAATAGCAATTATCGTTGCAATAGTTGTTATAGTCGGTGTTTTAGTGGGTTCAGGTGTACTTCAATCAGGATCTTCAAATGATCCCACTTCTGTAACGTCCGGTACATGGACTAAGGTAAGTTCGAGTGACATTGGTCAAGGGGGAGTTAATATCTATTTTCTCTCATGGCAAGGATGCCCTATTGGAGCTTCTGACAGTTTTGCAATATATCATTATTTCCATACAAACTTCCCTTCCCTTTCTAACAGCACCATGATAAAGGCTGAACACTTTAGCGATCCCAGTGAATCTCCAAGTGATATACCCGGCTTGTTGTTCCATAACTTCACGGCCACAAGTTCTGGTATTACGTACAGTTTCCATGTTGTCTATGTATATGGCGAAACTTTGCCTCCTGATGGTCCGACCTCTGTTAACGCAGGTATATCCACACTGAAAGCAGTAAGCGGATTCCCCTCAGCTGTTATAAACATGTTTATTAAAATGGAAACTAGCGTCACAACCGTTGGTCTGGGAAATCAAGCCATTGCCTCATATGCTGGTCATCTTACATCCTCACTGATTGTTACAGGGCCAAAGGCCTCCTACTACTTTGAGGGTGAAATGTATAACCCTTCAGATATTAGTGGAGTATCTCCGAGTACCATTTTATCAAGCATTTCTTCCTATTCATACATCTTAACAGCTTCTTCGAATATACAAACAACTGTATCGACTGTTCTGTGATGGATTTCCATTGAAATCTTATTATATTCACAGTTCATTTCCCTACGATGAAGATCTACGTTGTGGATAACGGCGGACAGTGGACGCACAAGGAATACAGAGTTTTGAAATCACTAGGTGTAGAAAGCCAGATCGTTGACAACGACATGGATCTTCTTAAGATAGAGGATGCGAACGGTTGGGTTCTATCTGGAGGAGCACCAAGTATCAATGAAGACCTCGATGAACTCAAGGAAGTAGGAAAACTTCTGGACAATGTTTCTGTTCCAGTATTTGGCATTTGCATAGGGGCTCAGTTCATGGCTTTGCACTCTGGTGGAACCACTCGAAAGGCACCAATTCCAGAATTTGGAAGGGCTAAGATACATTTTTTTAATCAGGGTGGCATTTTCAAGTCTATTCCGTCAGAAATTTACGCATGGGAGAATCATAACGACGAGATTACTTCCCTTGGTAAAGCCTACACAGAATGTGCGCAATCAGATAATTGTAAGATTCAAGCGTTCTACAATAATGAGTCTTTCAGATACGGTGTTCAGTTCCATCCTGAAGTTGAGAATACGGAATTTGGTAAAGAAATGTTTAAATCTTTTATAGAAATATGTAAACAACAAACATGATATCAACAGAATCTCTACTTCAAAAGCAAGTTTTCACTGATCGCGGTGTGCTTGTTGGAGTGGTTTATGATGTCATATTGAATTTTGATGATGGCTCTGTTCATGGTCTGCTTATAAAAGACACAAACCCTGCAATTGTCAAGGATGGCATTTCTATATCCATTCCTTATAAGTGGATCAGAGCAGTGGGTGATGCGATTCTCTTGCTAACCTTTCCACAGAGAGTTACCTTTGCCTGAGATCAATTACCTAGAACAAAAATCTTCGAGAAAGATCTGAATGCTGGAACAGAAAAGTGACATATCAAGAACAGTGAAGCGGCTGTATGACAGAATGATGTCAAAGGCCACAGGAAAATGGGCTTTTATTGGAGTTCTTATAGGTATAATATCGGGCTTGGGTGCAATTGCCCTCTATCTCTCAATTACCTATGTAACAAAATATCTTCTTACGGGCCTGACAGGCTTTGCGCCCCCCAGATCCGGAATTATAAGTGGAACTACTCCCTATGTGTTGTCGCCGCATATAGACTATCTTTTATTTCCTGTATCTTTGATTATAGGGGGCCTCTTAGTTGCTCTCCTATTAAACAAAACTGCTCCAGAAGCGAAAGGTCATGGGACAGATGCTGCTATCAGTGCGTTTCATGAAAATGATGGAAAGATCAGAAGAAGAATACCTCTTGTCAAAACTGTAGCATCTGCTCTTACCATAGGATCAGGAGGATCTGCAGGCAGAGAGGGCCCCACCGCACAGATAGCTGCAGGATTCGGTTCATTTCTTGCAGATGTCTTTCACCTGGATACCCATGATAGAAGAATTGCCATGGCCTCAGGTATCGGAGCCGGAATCGGTAGTATTTTTCTGGCGCCCCTGGGAGGTGCGATTCTCAGCACTGAAGTTCTGTACAAAAGGGATTTTGAAACAGAGGCACTCATCCCTTCCATAATTGCGTCTGTTGTTGGTTACTCTATTTTTGGATATTATACAGGGTTCAAAACTCTTTTTTCCATACCTCCAGATCAGATACTGGGATTCTCCCACCCATCTGCTTTAATTGCATATATATTCGTGGGCATAGCTGCAGGTCTTGGCGCTCTTTTCTATATAAAAACGTTTTATGGAGTAACCGCAATTTTTCAGAGACTTAAGAAGGTGTCACCCTATCTAAAACCAGCAATCGGTGGCGGTATTGTAGGTGTTATAGCTATTTTCTTTCCAGAAATTCTAGGACTTGGTTACGGCTGGCTTCAGCAGGTTCTTGATGGAAATTTGTCCCTATTCGGAAACGGCGTTTATGAGCTCATTGCTGTATTTATAATTTTATTTGCACTGAAAGCTGTTGCAACTTCATTCTCCATAGGATCAGAGGGATCAGGAGGTGTTTTTGCACCCGGACTCGTACTTGGTGCATTTCTGGGTGCTGCCCTTTCTTTCCCAATCAGATTTTTCTTTCCATTCTTAAGCCTTGATGAGATTGTAATTGTAACTATGATAGCCTTGTTTGGGGGTGCATCCAAGGCACCAATAGCAATTATTATCATGGGAACTGAAATGACAGATTCCTTTGCCCTCTTTATACCTCTCATGCTGGCCACGGTTATTTCATATTTTATCACGGGAAACATGAGCATTTACCGATCGCAGGTAACAGATAGAAGCAAATCTGGAGCTCATGCCGATGAGTACAAAAAGCCCATAATGGAAGATATAAAGATATACACAGCCATGAAAAAGGATTATCTCAGGATCTCCATAGGCGATTCAATTGCCGTAGGTTTAAATAAGCTGAGAGACAGCAAAACAAAATCTCTGGTTGTTGAGGAAAATGGGAATATGGTGGGGTATCTATCGCTGGAGAATATTCCCTCCGATGTGAACTATAATGATAAGGTTGAGACTGTGATGGAAACTAAAAACCTCCCTATATTGTACCCAAATGATAATCTTCATTCGGCATTGACCAAAATAATGAATGAGTCAAGTGGTAAGTTAATAATTATGGAATCTCCCGAATCAACTAAGGTTGCAGGAACCTTGAGTTTACAGGAAATAACAGAGGCATATAACAAAGAGATAAGAACCATAAAGGAAGCTCAGAGAAAGGCTCAACAGGACTCCATATGATGTGGTGCCAACCAAATTATTAAAATAGCATTGCTTTTTTTTATTAAGTCTTTTACGAAATCCTTTAATACGTATTTACTATTACATTAATATATGGATATAGCGTTACCTATTCGCCACATTATTGGAAACGAAATTGTGGTGAAGGTGCCCGGTTCAGAATTGACTAATACGGCTGTG
>JAJZAR010000067.1 GCA_021799315.1 Thermoplasmata archaeon
ATGTATATCGAGTGTAATGTAAAACAGGATCGAATCGTTTGTCAAATTGAAACCTCAATTATGGAGGTGGCATGATTGGTTATCAGGCAGAGAGCTCTGGTTTTATCCACGTCTATGTCCTTTATTTTCTGGGGGATCATAGGCACAATAGGTCCTCTTGTAGCTTCTGGTGCAATCATAGGTTCACTGGGGAAAAATGAAAAAATTATTTTTCTTCTTGTTGGACCTCTTACGGTTCCCTTTGGGAACCTGGTCATGGGAATACTTTCAGATCATTTCGGAAGAAGAAAGATTTTCATGTTCACCATGACATTCTATACTTTGGGAATCATAATCATTTCATTGAGTTATTCCATGCTGCCTCTGTTGATTGGACTGGTTCTTGCTGAGTTTGGTGTTGGAGGTGAGGAACCCTCATCTCTTGCTCTTGTTGGAGAAGAGACAGAGAGTAAGTTACGACCAAAATTCCTCACATTGATGACAAATTACGATAACGTCGGGAGTGCCATAATGGCTGGCCTTTTTTTCATCGTTGTGGTTAACATTCAAGACCGCCTTGTTCTGCTTATTGGGTCACTGATTCTCATTTCAATGATGCTTTATCTCAGACTTTATATCCCGGAATCGAAAATATGGAAGAAATATCGCAATAATGGAACCGAGATCAGTTCAAATCCGTCAGACGCTGAATATGAAAATGTGCCAGAAAGAACTGGCAAAAATGATGGAAACTTAAGGGCCGAGCCGCAATGGATTTCTGTTTCAGAAAGTGTAGAAAAGAGAAGGCCCGGTCATCTGCTGATATTCATATTCCTGGGCGTTATTGCAGTATCTCAGTATCTCACCTTTGGTTTGATGGCATATGTTCTTGCACCTATAGAGTTTCCCGGATCGTTTCAGGACACGCTTATTATTTTTGTGGCAATGTGCGGTGCATCTGTAGCGGGTTTCATAGCGGCACCACTCATATCAAGAGGCACCAAGTCATACACTTTATATTCCTTCCTGTTCGGAACAGCTACAATGGTATTCATTATTACTCTTACCCCTGTTCTGTCCAATATGTACATATTCCTGCCTTTACTTTTCGCAAACATGTTTGCCAGTGAGTTTGCATACGCATCCCGTTCCGTACTGGAGCCAGAACTCTTTGGCACGAAATTCAGGTCAACTTTCATAGGTATTACAAGACTTTGGCCAATGATTGCATACCCGATTTTCACATTTTACACATCCTATCTGAACCTGAGAGATTTTCTCTTAGTGAATCTCATACTATGGGCAATGGGGTTCGCAGCCACAGTTGTATGGTATGTTTATGGAATAGAGACAAAGAATATGAGCCTGGATTATGTGTCTTGATCCTAAACGAAATGATGAAATCATTAGCGTTTATAAATCGTAGAACGATCCTTTGATCAGTTTGCTCATAAGCCCATTCGCAGTACACATATGCCTCCCAATATGCAAAGGTATTATCATTAAATTTTATGCCGATCAACAGATATTTTCTTATTAATAAATTCTTTCAAAACTTCAATAGAAACCTTTACGTAAATAGAACAATATCAAATTATGGTGTCCATCGGAAATTTTGACAGATTTATGATGGGATTCACACTCGGTTCTCATATTTTAATTGTAACCTTATCCATTGCATTATCCATATTTATAAGCGTTGCTGAATTCCTGGCCATTCGGAAGAAAGACCTATATTATTATGTTTTGTCCAAGAGGCTTACAAAGGCCTTTGTGATTTTCTTCGCCGTCGGTACAGCCAGTGGGTCTGTTCTTGCTGTAGAGCTATTTTCTCTGTGGCCACCCTTTATGGTGCTCATAGGCAAGGTTGATATTTTACCATTTTACTATGAAGTATTTGCCTTTCTCCTGGAATCCATATGTCTTGTCCTCTACTTCTATTACTGGGATGCCTTCAAAAATAGATATCATCACTGGATATTATCTGTACTCATTGCAATAGGTACAGTAATGTCTGCTGTTTTCATCACACTCATAAATGCCTTTATGAACACTCCATCGGGCTTTAATATTGCTGTATATAAAGCTACAGGGGCGGTCACGGATGTTAATCCTATCGCCGCAGTTCTTTCTCCTTCGGCTCTGTGGGAAGTTACCCATGTGGTAACGGCTACAGTAACCGCCGGTATGTTCGCTTTGCTCGCATATTTTGCAATAAACTACCTGAAGTCCAGAGAAAAAGAACAAAAGCATGTTTATAGTTTAGGCATGAAGCTTGCTATAATAATGGGAACCATATCTGTCATATTGGCTGGATTAACTGGCGATCAATCAATGAGAATGATCATGACTTTACAGCCACTCAAGTATGCAGCGGTTGAACTTAACTACTTCCACAGCCAGGCCCTGGCACCAGAGGTGCTTGGAGGCATACTGATCAATGGAAGCATTCATTACGGAATTTCAATTCCTGGACTTCAAAGCATGATCGCATTCCTGTCATTGAATTCAACGCAAGTGGTACCAGGTCTTCTTTCGTATCCCAAATCATTGTGGCCTCCTCTCTTTGTTCACCTCACCTTTGACACTATGGTAGGCGGTGGAACACTGATGGGTCTGTATGCACTGTTCCTTTCCTACTTGATCATAAGAAAAAAGAAATTCGAATTCAAACTGTACTTGTATGGTATGGTGATACTGGGGATCCTTGCTGAAGTTGTTTATGACAGTGGATGGGTAACTGATGAGGTTGGCAGGCAGCCATGGATCATTTACAATGTCATGACAGTTCAGAGCGCTGCCAATTTATCCCCAAGTGTGATTCCTCTGGGTGTCGCAATAATAATCTTTTACCTCGCAGTGGTTCCCTTCACCTTTTATTTCGCTGCGAGAGTGCTTAAGAATGATTCCATTGGAAATGAGCTCATTAAGGAAAAGAATAACACGGACTTCGTCAGGCATGACATCCCTCTTACAAAGCAGGATAGAGATATTCCTGGATCAGGTGGTAAAAGATGAGTGCCTATCTCCCAGAAATAATAATAAACGCCGGGATATTCTCCATGTTTTTTGCGTTGATCAGCACGGAGTTGATGGCAGCATCATCTCTACTTTTCAAATATGAGGAAAGCACCAAAAAAGTCATCCCATTCATAATACCCATATGGGAAATTACCGGGACATTTTTTATATTCTATGCTGTGAACATGGAGTCTTTGATCCCCTCTGTTTTGCCCTTTCTGGCATATGCTTTCATAGTCTACATACTGATCTTCCTTATTCTTTACATAGGACGAAACTCTGCAATCATTGTTGCAGAGACCATATGGAAAAACAAATTGATAAGTAAAAAATCTTTGTACAGGATATACGCAATAATCACATACATTATAGGGGCAATAATCTTTGTTCTATACACTGCACTGATAAGTGGGAAAGGTGTCAATTTCAACGCGCAAACATTCAACCTGCTTAAATTCGTGGCTTATCTTCCAGACGACGGGTTCATAATTGGTTCAGCAATTCTGGTCTTCGGACTTGCCTCTGTATTTTACGGGTTGAACGTGAATAGATTCCTTCCATTGATTGTAACAGTCATAGGTCTCATAATAGCTGCAGTGTCATTCCTGAAGCTTAATGATATTCATAATTTATACTACCTTATCATTCCAGTTATACTGACAATTCTGGCCCCAGTACTTTACATAATTCCAAGCGCAAGGAAGCTGATCTCCAATAAGATACTGTTTCAGACAGTTATTGCATTGGCGACCTTCTTTATTATTGCCAGTCTTTACCCCAATATGCTTGGAGGAACTGCCACTATAACACCTCTTTTAAACGATTCTGC
The DNA here is from genome assembly GCA_021799315.1 of Thermoplasmata archaeon. Classification (GTDB taxonomy): domain Archaea; phylum Thermoplasmatota; class Thermoplasmata; order Thermoplasmatales; family Thermoplasmataceae; genus Cuniculiplasma. The sequence continues at coordinate 3,830 of JAJZAR010000067.1, forward strand.
CATGCAGATCCAGACATTCTACGCAACCGTTGTTGGTGGAATCATGTTGTTTATTCTTACCTATGTATTTTTCAAAGTTGCCTATTTTAAGAATAGGTCTGGTGAGGCAAACCTTCCTGAGGAGGTGACTCAATGATCCCATGTGTTTTTGCATGTTACCGCGTCAACAGGATCAAATATCCTTGCGGAGGTGTAGTATAATGTTCCTGCTGGCAGAAATATCAACAATAATTATTTTCATATTAAGCCTTGGGCTCACACTTATAATAACTGGAAACTACCTCAAGAAAAAGCATGCCAGTCTCCTTGCATATACCTCAGGGCTGTGGATATTTTCCATTTCGGTTGCACTTGAGGTTGTGTTCTCAACAGGTTATGAAACTGAGTTATTGCTCAAATCCTATCTAGTTCTTGTTGCAATTCTTGTGGAATTACTGGCACTTGGTTCTGTACTTCTTCTGCATTCAAGGAAGTTCACCATTTCCTATGAGGTATTCATGATCATTTCAACAGCTTTTATACTTATCAGTGCAGCAGTTTCGCCGGTTGGAGATATAGTGACACACGGTGTGGTCTTTGGTGTTATTCCGCTTCTGATTTCAATATCTTCAATTGTTATCACCTTCCCTGCTGCCATAGTGCTAATACTTATTGCAGCAGTAAGCTATAAGAAAACAAGGAACCCAAAATTGATCAGTATTATTATTGGTGTAATTGTGGTCAGCGTTGCTGGCACTCTTTACATAGTTGAGTTCCCTGCCTTCCTTTATTACGCAGAGTTTGTGGGCATCCTGCTTCTATGGATTGGCTTTGTAGACTTTTCAGTCATAAAGAAAATGTTTCAAAGAAGTAATAATGGCGTTGTGAAGGGAGCATGAAGGTATGCGAGTCTCTGGATTTAAGGGCGTAGAAAAATAACCCTTAAAGGATCGTAATAATATAATATATAACAGTACATAACAGGAGGATGAGAAATGAGTTCTATTACAGATATGGTCGATAGTTACGAGCGATTCAGGAGAAATGTTCTCAATATGCAGGCATCTGAAAACTTTGTCTGCTCCCACGTTAAGATGGCTCTGGGCAGCGATATGGCCGGACGTTATTCTCATGTGATGCCTGATGGCAGAAATGCCTACGGCGGCACTTCAATGTTGGAAGATATTTTCAAGGAGAGCGAAAGAAACATCAAGACCCTGTATGGCGCAAAAAATGCTGAAATAAGACCTATTGGTGGTCACATAGCAGCAGAAATAGCCCTATTGAGCACCATGTCAAGAGGTGATACACTCATGGCAATATCTGAAGAGAATGGAGGATACACAGGGTATATGCAGGGATATCTCCCAGATATGTATGGTTATAAATACGAAGAAATACCTTTCAATGCTGAGACCCAAGAGATAAATTATGAAGCCTTTGAGAAGAAGATCATGGAGGTTAAACCGAAAGCTGTTATTCTGGGGCAATCCTTTTTTGTGAGGCATTACGATCTGGCAAAGGTCTCTGAAATATGCCAGAAGACTGAAAGTAAGCTTATTTACGACGGTTCCCATGTTATGGGGCTCATTGCAGGAAAGAAATTTCAGCCGGACGCGTTAAAATATTCAGACATTCTTCTTGGATCCACGCACAAAACTTTCTTTGGTCCTCAGGGTGGAATCATACTGACCAACGATGGTGATCTTGCTAAAAAGATATCAGAAAATGTGGTCTGGAGGACAATGGACAATTATCATGTAAACAGAGTTGCTGCTCTGGGGATCGCGGCCGCAGATCTCATACAATTTGGAGAGCAGTATGCCGGATGGGTTGTTTCAAACACGTACAACTTATCAAGAACCCTATCAGATCAGGGCATCGGCGTGAAATTTCCTCCGTGGTATTCAGAGAGTCACCAGATACTTCTTTCAAGCGAAAACTCCGGTAAATACGGAGATTTTAAAGCCATCAGCAAGAGACTTGGAAATAATAACATCATAGTCGACACCGAGGGGAGGGTAGGAACAGCAGAAATAACACGCATGGGGTTCACTGACATGAATCAGTTGGGAGAAATTCTGGCGGATGCCATAAAGGGAAAGGATGTGAGGAGCAGAGTTACTGAAGTACTTAGAAATAGTAATGTGAAATATTGTAAAGGGTGAAAGAAATGAAAGTTGAAGAAATAATGACAGTAAATCCAAAAACAATCGATCAGGAAACAAATGTCTCTCTTGCCATGAACAGAATGAGAAGTGGAAAGATTGCACAGTTACCTGTGGAATCCAGAGGAAAATATGTAGGTATGATTTCACACAGAGACCTGGTCAGGAAGAAGAGCATACACCTGAATTCTAAGATCAAGAATTATGTAGTTAGAGTTCCGGAGCTGAAAAAGGATGATTCCATAGAGACAGCCCTCAATCTGATTAAGGAAAGCGCAACTGGTGCTCTTCCCGTTGTGGAAAAGGAGAAAATTATAGGCGTTGTTTCAAGAACAGACATAATAAGGAAGATAGAAGAATTTCCAGAAGTTTCCAAGCTGAAGGTTTTTGAAATAATGAATGAGGCTTACAGTGCAAACAAGAACGAGGATATTGAAGTTGTTATGGAAAAAATAAGAGATCATGACGCAGACTCCATTCCTCTTATAAATGACGAAAACAGGGTAATCGGCCTTTTACGTGCAAACGAAATTCTTGAATTTCAAATGAAAGAGAAAGGTAGCGATTCAAATTCCCATATAAGAGGGGAAAAAGAGCGCTTTGATATAGATGTGACATCGATTATGGAAGATCCCGTTATCTGCTATGAAGATGATGATCTTACCACGGCGGCCATACTCATGGTCAATAAACATATGCACAGCTTGGCGGTATGTGATAAGGGTCAGCGAATTTCAGGTATATTGACCATGGATGATGTAATAAACACACTGGGGGAATCATCCAGCACAGAGGGGATGCTTGTGAATGTTTCTGGTTTGAGTTCAGGAGATTCTGATATATACGGAATCATATTTGCAATGGCTGAAAAATTTATGGAAAGATTTTCACGGGTGGCAAACCTGAAGAATGGTAGTTTCAGTGTTCATGTGGTAAAGCATAAGAGCGAAGAGGGAGGAATCAAATATTCCGTAAGGACAAGACTCCTTGCCAAGAAGGTTAACATGACAGTAAGTTATTCCGGCTGGAATTTTGGAAAGGTAATGTCTGAAATCTTTGACGTCTATGAAAAAAGGTCTAAGAAGGAGCTGAATAAGGATTGACCATTCTGGAATCCATGGATAAAATTATGGAACTGGCATCACAGCGATCCAGATACTGTGAGGTCAGATTCATGGAATCGGATTCTGTTGCCTCTTCCATGAGAAACTCTGAATTTCTAGGTGAGGAGACCTCAAGCGAAGAGGGTATTTCCATAAGGATGGTAAACAATTCCATTGCTATGGGATACATATCCTCCTCGGACACACAATCCGTGAAAGATATGATTGAGAGGCTACAGAAAAGGAGCAATATGCCTGGACGAAATTTGATTGATGAATCTGGAAACGTTGTTGACCGATGGGATGAAACAGGAAGGCGGAAGGTGCAGGACCTGCAGGAATCTGACAGATTTCAGATACTGAAGGAAAATGATAGGGTGATGATTGATCACGACATCACAACGAGAATGAACTTCATCAATCATGTGAATACCAGAGAACTCTACATGAACAGTTCAGGTTCACAGATCAGTTCCCAGTTTTCACGAATTGGGTATTTCATGGTTGGTGGTTATAAAAGTGGAACAAACTTCGAACAGATATACAGGCAATTTGGGACAACCGGAGGTATGGAAG
>JAJZAR010000068.1 GCA_021799315.1 Thermoplasmata archaeon
GCAAGTCATTATACCATTTCCATTAAAGATGCAAACAATAAATTTTGAACTAAGCCGCAGGTGCCATTAATCCGCTTTTTTCAAGAATCAATAAAGAATAATTTTATATGTATAACATATGTACCTTTGTGAGTCTTGAGCAAAAGATAGAAGCACTCCTTTTTGCGTCAGAGGAACCATTGGGCATTACAGAAATATCATCTATTCTCTTTGAGCAGGCTAATGAGATAAGAAAATGTGTCAGAAAAATAATAAAAGATTACAATTCCAGAGAAACAAGTTTGCAGATTTCCACTGTTGGTAAAAAATACAAAATGACAATTAAGCCTGATTTCCAGGATGTCGTTTTCCCCGTAGCAAAGCCGGAATTTACCCCGGACGAACTTAAAGCGCTAACTATCATATTTAACAGTAAAAAATCCATGAGAGGAGAGGTAACCGAAAAGCTTCATGATCGTACAGATTCGGTTATTCGCGAACTCAAAAAGAGGGGGATGATAAAATCTGAGAAGTACAGAAACACGGAAGTTTATTCCCTTTCACCAAAATTTTATAAATATTTTGACGTGGAAAAGAAGAAATTGAAAATACAGCAAAACACGGAGGATGTGTGATAAAAATTGACATATAAAATTGTACTGGTTGGCGGTGGAGGACGTGAAGATGCTCTTGCTAGAAAACTCTTCGAGGATGGTGCTGAAATAGTCAGCATTATGCCAAACGATAACCCATCCATACGCAGTTTAAGCAGTGAAACACTTGTTACCCAGTCTATGAACACGGATCTGCTGGTCAACTATATCAAGGATAAGAAGCCAGATCTGGTATTTGTTGGACCCGATGGGTACCTTGAAACTAATCTTGTTGATAAACTTCTTATGACAAAGATCAAGATAGCCAGCCCTTCATCAGAAGCTTTCAAGATTGAAAGCTCAAAGATTTTTATGCGTCAACTAATGCGAAGGTATGGGATACAGGGAAATTTAAAATACGACGTTATAGACGATCAATACAATGCAAAGACGTTACTAATGGATACGGAAAGGGAATTTGCAATCAAACCGGTTGGCCTTACTGGTGGGAAGGGCGTTAAACTGACAAATTTACACTTTGGTAACAGAGCAGACGCAATAAATTATGCCAATGAAATTATCAGAAGAGATAAGAGGGTGCTGATTGAGGAAGCAGTATTCGGAGAGGAATTCTCCATGCAGTTATTCTCAGATGGAAGTGATGTACTGTTTGCACCCATAGCACAGGATTTCAAACGACTGGAAGAGAGAGATCAGGGGCCAAACACCGGAGGAATGGGTTCCATAACTGATAAAGACATGAGACTTCCATTCATCACATCATCTAATTATGAGAAGGCAAAACAGATTTCAAGAAAATTTGTAACGAGCATGTATGATGATGGGCAAATGTTCAAAGGTGTCATGTACGTTCAGTTCATGCAAACACCCTCTGAACTCAAGGTTATAGAGGTGAATGGCAGACTTGGAGATCCAGAGGGCATGAATATACTGACTCTCATGAGCGGTGACTCCGTCGATCTTCTCTTTCGTATTGCGAATGCAGAAATTTCCGGAGCGAAGATTAATTTCAGGAAAAATGCAACTACCCTAAAATATCTGGTTCCCCCAGGATATGGTACCGATCCAGTTCCAGGAAACCTTACAGTGAATCTCGCAGGGCTTCCAGAACATGTGAAGATATATTACTCCTCTGTAAATGGAACCCTGGCAGATGTTCAGATGACAAAATCGAGAGGACTGGCAATTCTCGCCGAAGGAGAAAGTATTGAGGAAGCTTCCGACACTGTTGAAAAGAATCTGTGGAGAGTTGGAGGGAAATTCAAGATGCGCCATGACATTGGAACTTCAGAAATGCTACAGAAAAAAAGAGAAGCGGTCAAAAATTTGAAAAATTGAACAGGTTACTTTACTATAATTTTTCCAACTATTCTGGGCTTTGAATTGGGTCTGACAAGAATGTATTCCTTTCTTGGAAGGATGGCTTTGTCCATTTTAATTACACCTTCCTCCATAACTCCTCTTGAATATATGAAGTCACCCGCAACAAAAACTTCTCCATCCTTTCGCAGGTCTGCAGGAACAGTGGGATGAAATATGACCTCTCCTGAAATGGAACTGATCGTATCTACTGGCACTTCAGAAAGGAAAGAACCTCTCTGAATGTCTTCAACTTCAGCATTTTTTAGAGACAATCCCACCCTACTTCCTACATCCGCTTCATTGAAATCCACATCGTTCATCTGAATGGATTTTACCTGTATTCTTTTCTTTCCTGGGCTCAGGTAGAGCTCCTGATGCTTTGTCAATTTACCTGAAAGCACAAATCCAAGGATCACTGTTCCCACGCTTTTAACCTTGAAAAAGTGATCTATAATCACAGAGGTCTTCTGATCTGTGCTAGAATGCTCTGGCCAATGCACCTGGTTTATCAGATCCATGGAAGACCCTTCAAATATGGTGTATTCTGAAAGATTTGAACTCTTCAGAATGGATTTTAAGCGTTCTCTGTCTGTTGTCTGATCAACAGTTATGTACCCTTCACGTTTTCCCATCAGATCAGCACATAACAGATTCTCACCAAGGTAACTGTTCAGTACTTTGCCGTTTATGATATTTACATGACTAAGAGTCATAGCATCAGTCATGGATGAGATTTTATCAGGATATCTGGAAGGCATGAACACTGTGAGATTGCCTCTGTCCTCCTTTCTCCCATAGATCATAATGTCACTTTCAGTGTGCATTTTCGCAATTCCTTTTATAAATGATTCATCCTCATAGGCATACATTCTAAGATTTGACATTTTCAACCTCCGTTATACACTCCCTAATAGCCTTCACCATATAATCACTGTCATTTGGCATTTTTGCTCTTTGATAATCAATCCCTGCCGCTCTGACCTTGTTCCCAAATAAGGTGTCCAGATCATAGAGCACCTCAAGATGATCATAGAGGAAACCGATCGGTGCTGTTACTATTCTCTTGAAGCCCTTATCCTTCACCCTGTCTAAGATATCATAAACACTTGGCGTCAGCCATATTTTCCCATATGTTCCCCTACTCTGGAACCCTAGATCATAGGATGCTGCACCCGATCGCTTTGCAATCTCAGATGTCCATTCCCTGAGTATATCCACATATTTTCGTTCCTGTTCCTCTGTGTATGGTAAACTGTGCGCGGTGAAAAGCAGAAAGTCGCCTTCTCTAAGTTCGTTCTTTATGGACTCTACCCAGAAGTCAGTCAGGGAAGGTGCCTGTGTCATCCCGTTTATTGAAAACTTTTTTCCGCCCATCCTTCTTTCCGCCCAGTGTTTATTTACGCTTTCGATGTAACTATTCTGAACGCTTGTATTGGTCACTGGAAACAGAGGCAGGACATACGTTTTATCATAATTGCCTTCTTTGATTTTTTCCATCGCCCAACCAATGCCAGGTTTCCAGTGCTTAAATGCCAAAATGGGCTCACAATCGACAATTTCCCTTTTGACCCTTTCCATCAGTTGATCCAGAATTTTGTTAGAAGGTGACTTATAACCGAAGGCTTTGTATTTATTTTCAGTCTCCTCTACGGAGAATGCAGGGGGCTGTCTTCCTCCGAACACATCTGTTAAATATTCCATAATATCTTCTTTACGCTCTGGACTTCCATAAGCCATTAACAATAATGCATTTTTCATTATTCACCTCTTAATTTTTCTGTGATCTCTCTTAAGGCATTCTCATCCGTACCGGGTAAAACACCATGCCCCAGATTAAATATATATCTCTTGCAATCTTTCATGCTTTTGATTATGCGTCTTGATCGTTCAAGCGCCTTTTCAGGATTGCTTTCGAGCAGGAGAGGATCAAGATTGCCCTGAAAGCCCATTTCTGGAAAGTTCTCGAATACGTGATTCAATGAGACTTTCCAGTCTAAACTCAGGAAATCAGAGCCAGCATGTGTTAGCTCTTCAATCATGCCAGAAGTTTCAGTGGAAAAATATATGCTCTTTGATTTCTCTTCCCTTGCCGCATCTGTCAGTTTTTTTACATAGTGAGTTAATATAAAATCCACACTTTCCGGATCAAGGTTTCCTAACCAACTGTCAAAAATCTGTATGGCTGTTGCTCCAGCGCGAATCTGTTCTCTGATCTCCATTGTTAGAAGCTTCGTTAAATCCTCAAGAAGGTTCATAAAATCGTAGTCTTCATTCCACAGCAATTTTTTACTCTGTGAAAGTTTAATATCTGGGCCTTTTCCGATGACATAAGATGCCAGCGTAAGTGGTCCGCCAACAAAACCTATCAAAGGTACATCAGGATGTTCAGTTGAAAACTGTTTAATTGATATGGCACTTGCAGATTCAACCTTATTGTTACCTTCGCTGGTTTTGACCGGCACAGGACCTTTGTTTTCTACATATTTCACATCGTATCCCAGAGATTCCAATGGAATTGCTATGTCTGAGAATATTATTGCAGCGTCTACACCCAGATAATGGTATGCATCCCAGGTGAGATCCGATGCTAATTTTGGTGAGTGGCAGATTTCTTCCATGGAATGCGTCTGCCTGATTTGTCTGTAGGATGTCATATATCTTCCTGCCTGCCGCATGTACCATATGGGAGGTCGATCATGATCTGTGCCATTCAAAGCATCTCTGAAATAATGTGGAATCAAGGTTTTAATCTCCTGATTGTTCTTGGATATGGTATGGCGTTGGTGATTTTATCAAGATGCATGATCCATAAGCAGAGTCGGTCGAGACCCAGACCGAAACCTGAGTGAGGTATACTTCCGTATTTTCTTAGATCCAGATACCAATAATAATCCTCTTCCTTTAGGCCTGATTCTTTCATTCTTTCAAGGAGGAGATTGAGGTCCCATATCCTCTCACCGCCTCCAAGGACCTCGCCGTAACCTTCTGGTGCAAGGAGATCATGACACAGTATTTCCTTTGGGTTGGATGGATCGGGTTGATGATAAAATGTTTTCAGAGAAGCTGGAAAATGTGTAACAAATATGGGTGTCTTAAAATTTGACATGATCTGCCTTTCCTCATCTGCACCAAGGTCATCACCGTACTTCAGGGGCATTCCATAGGACGCCGAATTCTTGATGAGGTCTGAATATCTCATTCTTGTGAATGGCTTAAGGCTCTCTTTGAGGGCATCAATATCTCTATTCAGAATATGGAGCTCTGCCTCGTTTTTCTCAATAACGCTGGATATAATATAATGTATAAGTTTTTCCTCGACATCCATCATACCCTCATTGTTTATCCATGCCATCTCACCCTCTGCATGCCAGTATTCTGTCAGATGCCTCCATGTTCTGCTCTTTTCTGCCCTGAAACTTGGAGATACTGTAAATACCTTTTCCAGTGAAAAAATGAAGGTTTCCAGATAAAATTGCGAGCTCTGAGTGAGATAGGCTTCATCGCCAAAGAAAGGAACCTTGAATAGAGTTGCTCCACCTTCTGTTGCTGTCGAAACCATCAACGGTGGCTGAACATCGTAAAAACCCTCCTTTAGAAGAAACTCTCTGAAAGCGGTGAAAACAGTTGATCTGATCTTGAGTATGGCATTGAATTCCCTGCTCCTTATCCATAGATGTCTGTTGTCGAGCTCAAAATCTTCAGAAATATCCTTGGAAACCGGAAAGCTGTCATTTCTCTGGAAAATATGAAAATCTGTGATTCTCAACTCGTAACCAGTTGGAGCCCTTTCGTCCTTGGAAACCTTACCTGTGACAGAAATGCTGCTTTCTATGGTCAGGGATGAAAATTCTTTAAATTTTTCCTCTGCAATATCTTCCTTTCTCGCAACACACTGGATTATGTTTGTTGCGTCTCTGAGAACCATAAATGAGAGTTTGCCCGAAGATCTTATTCTGTATACCCAGCCTCTTAGAGCTACCTCATCAGAGGGTGGATTCTCAAGAATATCCTGTATGGAAAACATGATTCGGGATGTGTTCAGTTCATATATATTTGATCAAGTAAGTTTTTCAATTTGGGTGCAGGTCTTATGGGATAGGGTAAGCCGTATATAAGATCCTCTTGAGGTGTGCCTAGGAGTTCTCCAATTTTTTCCAGAGTCTCTTTCATGATCCTCCTTGAAACTTCAGGTTGTCCCATTTGCCATTTAACCTGCGATACTACCAGTCTTATGATCAGATGAAGCAACTCCCTTTTTTCCCCATGAAGCGTTTTCCACTGATCTTCCATGAATTCATGGCATTCCCAGAACCTCTCATTTTCAATCAGATTTATTATTACTGCAACATCCTTCCCACAGAGACAAGGTTGGATTTCTCTAGTGTCAATCCTATAAACCTCCTCACTGGCAGGGTTGATCTCAAGATCGACTGGCATGTCGTAGAGATCGATTTCCATACCATATGATGTTTTTCTGACTATCTTTTTCATATCTGGAAATGGATCCACATCACCTTTCAGTCCTATGACAATTCTCTTTTTATCCAACGAGATCGCCTCTGCCATCCATATGTAGTTTATGCAATTTAACTATATTTAGGCTGTCAACCGGGACAATAACGACTGATTGAGTTCACTGTTGGTTGGGCATACCATTCTTTAACAGCGCCTAGAATCATTTTTGTTATTTCATATTTGTATATCGCATAGAAAATGTCTGGTAAATATTTCAAATAAGGTGATATTGCAAAGATTGAGTCATAAACCATCAGAACCAGACATAAGAATTACTTCCGGTAAAATTAATATAAAAGGTACATTTGTCTCAAATATGTTACTTCATGGATCCAAATAGGTAACAAAATCCTAAAATAAGAAAAAAGCTTATTTCACTATATGAAATACAAGTGTGACCCATGCATTCTATGGGAAAGTGATTCAAATGAATTCTGAGCTAAAAATTATCAAGTGGGACTTTAGAATGGATGACAATGTACTTGAGAAAATGTTGCTCATGGAGGACGAGGACATTCAGAAAATTCTGTCCTTGAGAAATGTTGAAAAGCGAATTATTCTGAGAACATGTAACAGGCTCGAAATTTACTACCACGAAGATGCTGACTTTGAAGATAGTGATTTTAAAAAATCTGAAGTGATTGTGGGAGAGGAAGCTATAAGGCATATTTTTAGAGTTGCTTCCGGTCTAGAGTCTATGTCTGTTGGAGAAAACGAAATTCTGAGGCAGATAAAGGAGGCTTTTGATCTTTCCCATAAATTAGGACGAACGGATAAATTTCTCTCCATGGTTTTCCAAAGGGCGTTGAAAGTTGGCAAGGAAGTTAGGGAGACAACTGAAATTTCCCATGGTAAGGTTTCTATTCCTTCCATAATGATTGATCAAATGGAGGGCAAGAATCTCGTTAAGGGCAAGAGCATAGGGGTTATAGGCACCGGAAAAATGGCTGCAACAGTTGTTAAATATCTGAGGAAGAAGGAGGGTGCCAGAATAACAATTTATGGCAGGAATGAAGAAGCAGGTATGGAGCTTTCAAACCTTTTTAAGGTTGAATTTAAAAAGTCTCTTGATCTGCCATCCATAATAGAGGAATGCGATGCACTGATTACCGCTACAAGTTCAAAAGTTCCTCTCATCAGCAGAGAGATCATTGAAAAGATAGA
>JAJZAR010000069.1 GCA_021799315.1 Thermoplasmata archaeon
GGGCTCTTATCAATGGTGACATTTCCGCAGTAATATTGTCTTTGTTCACAAGATATATTTTCATGGAGTCCATACGAATTATTGTGATAAAAATATATCGCTTACCATGTTTAAGTTGAATTCCTTAAAATTAATATGAATACGACGATAAACATCACCGTTCATCCACAAACCAATTATCTTGATCTACATTGACCCCTGTTTCATTAAAAAAATAACATTTACCATTTAATTTCTTTATGTGCGGGAATACAAAGATTAAAAAATCATAATAATTAATCTCCGAGAGTTATGTAATTTTAATGGATCAGGAGGATGCGGAGGGCCGGATTCGAACCGGCGAACCCCTACGGGAATGAACCCTGAATCCATCGCCTTTGACCTAGCTCGACAACCTCCGCTTAAAAGAGTAATATGATGATGAGATAAGTATTTTAGGTTTGGTGGTAATACTGATTGTTGCATCTTGGGCAGAAAAAAATAATTAATTCGTAAAGCATTAATATGTTAATTAAATTCCCAAAGATGTTTGAATCATTTTTTGAGAATCTTGGGAAGAAAGTCTCAAAAAACAGTGGAAAAATAATAGTCATTTGGATAGCGATTATTGTTATAATGAGTTATGGGGCCCTACTGGTTTTTTCCCATACTAATTTCAACATAACAAATGGATTTGGCTCTAGCAACACTATGTCAGGAACTGCCTCCAGCCAACTGGATAAATATTTCCCCAGTGGATCCACGTCTGGACCTGGAAGCAGTAATTCACTGATTATTGTGACCCAGAACATCTCAATCCAGACTGCGAGCGGGGTAGGTAAACTAATAGAACTGGAAAAGTCATTAAATTCTACGCTAAGTAAATCGAAGAATTACACAGGTGTTCAGAGCATTTTGACAACAGAAAAGACAACTCTTTCTGGATTTACTAAAGGCATGTATAAATTGTATTCAGCTAACTATGGTGTTGTAGGAAATTTGAATGAGTTGGGTACAGCAGTTAACGCCTCCGCAAACATATTCCTTGGTGTTGAGGAAATTTACTCTGATACTTTTATTAAGGTTTATTCCAGCACAGCAAACTCACAAGAGTCTGAGTCGGTAGCTTACTCGACAACCATGAGCGAGATCAACAATTCCACCAATCCCCTTTCAGCATACGCCTCAGTTTTACACAATTTCACCAATATTTTTTCTAAATATGTAAACACAACTGCATCGATCAGCCCTGCTAATATTATCAATACTGTCCAAAATGGTTCCATTGGAGCATCGCAAAATTCAACTTTCGTATCTGAGATAAATGCATGTGCAGCGAAAGGTCCAGAATATTCATTTTTAAAGCTTTCCCCCAGTGTTATTGCATTGCAAAATTTCACGCAATGGATGGAACACCCTGTTGAAAATAATGTAGCCGAACTTATCACTATCTTCCAGGGTGAGGCTGGAGCAGCACTTAACTCTACACTATCATTGTTCACGACAGACAATACAACACTTCGTTCAGTGGCTCTGGAATCCTATTTACTATCTCAACCAGCTACGAGCCTTGAACTCAAGGAATTATCTTTAATTTTAACATCTCAGGCTGTAAACAAGGAATTCTATGGAAACCCAATCGTCGTTTCAAACCAAAAATATGTATTTCCATACCTGAGTAACATGGTTAACTACACTGAGAGCCAGAACAGCCATTCAAATTCAACCCTTGATATTTTTTCAACGCAGTATCTGAATAGCCATGCCTTTTACCAAATGCCTGTAGGTCCATCAAATTATCTTTACCATAGTTTTGTTGGATACAAATATTCTACAACTATGTTTATATTCACATTTTCAGGCAATTACAGTACAGCACTTGGAGATCAGGTATCCAGTATAGCTCACAATGTAACAACTGCGGTCCCGGGTAGTAAGGTTCTTGTAGCTGGAACAGCACAGATGGCCAGCCAATTGGAAGGAGAGATCATGTCTGGTCTGGTGAAAGCACTGGGTGCGGGTATAGTACTTTCCATTCTCATAGTTGGACTCTTTTTCAGGTCTCTGAAAGCTGCCTTCATGCCCATAATTATGTTTATGGCTGCAACTATTGTTTCTCTCGGTATCCTCGGTTATATGTACACTTTTGTACTTCACACAGAAGCATCTTTTATCACGCCAACGCTCCTACTCATATTTGTTCTCGGTCTCAGTAGTGATTACACAGTGTATATGATGTCAAGATACAGGCATGAAATAAGAAAGAAAGCTGATCACCCAACAATCGTTTCCTCAAGATGGGCAGGTCACGCCATATTCACATCTGGACTGACTGTAGTGCTGTCTGAAGTTGCCCTCTGGCTTGCGAATGTGCCTTTCTTCAGTGACTCCGGATTTGCCAATGCAATAGGTGTCGCAGTTACACTCATAGTAGCTAACACTCTACTACTTTCCATACTGCACAGATATGGTAAGAGGATTTTTAAGAAAGATGCGAACGCAAAAACCGCAGAAGTGCCCCACCCCATAATGGATCGCGCTGGAAAGTTCTCCACAAAACACAAGACAGTAATGATTGTGGTATTCGTTGTCATAGCCCTTATAGGTCTGACAGTGTACAGTGACACGCCTTCAGGAATAGATATTCTCAAATTGCTCCCCAGTAGCCAGGCCATAACTGCCATAGAGGTTGTGAATAATACATTCGATGGCGATTTCTTTGAAAGGGGATACATGGTCGTTCAACTGCCCCAGCCGCTTATAACATCTAATAATCATTACAATTCAGCAGAAATGAGTACCATATATTCCATAGAAAACAGAACACTGGATAGTAAGGGCATTTCTCAGGTCTATGGACCGGGGAGACCCTTTGGTAATTATACGGGATATATGCCTTCGGACGTACCTGCATCCCAATTGGCGACCTATGTGAATCAATCAAATAGTTTCATAAGCAAAACCAATTCATCATATGTAGAAATAGTGTTTCAGACGTCTGACCTGGGTTGGGGTACCAATGCCATAAACGCAGTTACAAATGTTTACCCCACAATTTCAAACACCACTGGCATGCCATCCACATACAAGGTGGAAATTGGAGGCACAACAGAGCAACTTGCAGACTCTCTCCATGTGACCAGAAGTTCCTTCAATGAACTATTACCAATCCTGGCAATAACCATATTTTTGATTCTACTCATACAGCTATCCTCAGCACTTACGCCCATCAGGCTGGTCTTAATGGTTCTTGCAGCAGTGCTCGTATCCCTTTCCATATCCTATGTTATATTCCATTACATACAGGGACTACCAGTTGTGATCTTCATGCCCGTATTTGTGTTCATAACATTGCTTGCTGTGGGGGTTGATTATGATGTATTCATGATTACAAGGGTAAGAGAAGAAGTCATGAAAGGTGAGACTCTAAAGGATGCCATACACACCAGCGTCGCAGAGAATGGGGGAGTCATAATGCTATTGGGAACCTTGCTCTTTGTAACCTTTGCAGCCCTATATCTCAGCGCTATTCCCCTCATACAGGAAATTGGAATAGGTGTTGGTCTGGGGGTACTCATTGATACATTCATAAGCTGGCCATTTTTCATACCTGCAATTATGATAATATTGGGCAAAAAGAACTGGTGGCCTTCAAAAATTGCTGTGAATAAAAAGTGAGTTTTTTTTAAAATTTAATTTAGTTTTTTCAGTTCTTCGTTTATCTTTTTATAATCTGGTTCTTTACTTGGATCGTCTGATACCCATGCATAGGTAACCATGCCATTTTTATCAAGAACAAAAACGGACCTCTTAGCCACATCTAGTCTTGACAGACCAATGAAATTCTTGTGAACAATTCCTAGTTCATTAATAAGGTTCTTACCATGATCACTCAAAAGATCAAAATTCAAATTGTTAGCTTCTGCGAATTTTGCAAGTGCGAAGGGAGTGTCAACACTTATTGCAAGAACTTTCGCGTCGAGGTTGTTGAATCCGGTCATTGAATCTCTGAAAGCGCACATTTCCTTTGTACATACGCCTGTGAAGGCTCCAGGGAAAAATGCTAGCACGACGTTTTTACCTTTATATTCTGATAATTTTCTCATTTTTGTTTTTATATCTGGCAGCTCAAATTCTGGTGCCATATCTCCCACTTTCAATACCATTATATCACCAGTATGATATATGATAAAGCTATTTAAGGTTATTATGAGAGCCATCTCACTTTTTTCTGGGGGAAAAGATTCTTTTCTTGCCACGCTTATTGCCATGGAACAGGGTATGAATGTGGTAAAGGCAATTGGAGTTCTCCCGAATGATTACTCAGATATGTTCCATTTCCAAAATGCATCAATTTCAGGTAAGTTAGCCTCTTCTTTGCTTAATCTCAATCATGTGTATATTAGAGAAAATAATTTTGAAAATGATATTAAGGACATCATAAGGAAGGAAAATGCAGAAGTGCTAATCAGTGGGGCCATTGGCTCTAATTTTCAAAAAACTAAGATTGAACAATTATGCACTGAAATGGGTATAATTTCATACACGCCCCTGTGGCTCCTTGACCAGAATCTCGAGTTGCAGGCCGTCATTAGCTCGGGAATCAGAGCTATGATCATTTCCGTTTCCGCTGAAGGACTGTCAAATTTGGACCTTGGAAAAACCATTGATCCAGATCTAATTGAGAAACTGAATCAGCTTAATAAAAAGTACAGAATAAATGTCGC
This sequence comes from Thermoplasmata archaeon, assembly GCA_021799315.1. Taxonomy (GTDB): domain Archaea; phylum Thermoplasmatota; class Thermoplasmata; order Thermoplasmatales; family Thermoplasmataceae; genus Cuniculiplasma. The sequence goes on from JAJZAR010000069.1 coordinate 4,707, forward strand.
CGGAGAAGGGGGCGAATACGAGTCTCTTGTTACAGGCTATTTGAATTCACAGGTTCATTTGAAAAAATTCCACGATGAGACAATAGGATCAATGCATATCAGAATGGTCGATGAGATAGACTGAAAGTTTTACCTTTATTTATACGATTAAGCTGATGTGTAGTAACAAAAAATTGAGATTATTAAAAGATTTCCATGTATTAAATTTTTACTCTTTCCACTTCTATGGCATCCCATGTTGGATATTCCTCAACCTGATAGATATCAAATTCAATTTTTCCCTTCAGGTCATCAATAATCCATGGAGCTACCTCAACTCTTCTCCTTGCCGAATTGATCTGCATCTCACTCCTTGGAATTCCCAATGCCATAAGTGATGCTACAATCTCTTCGATTTTGCCTCCTTCTACAACTCCTTTGACAACAGTGCCATCATCTGTAACAACATCAATTGGCCTCGCGACATTCTTTGCTCTTCTCTTCAGTCTGTTCTTTAACTGAACACCATCCTTGAAAGATGCAGAACAATAGTGCACTGTGAAATCCTTGGATTCCCTTACCATCTGAATGGCAAGTTCCTGTGAATCTTTGGCTCCAGATTCAACATCATTCTTTACTTCATAGTTTCTTCCAAGAAGATTTCCATAGTTTGTTTCAGAGAACTCAAGCTCATTCAGATTGATGAAATCCAGATCCATTCGTCTTGAGAAATCTATGAGTTCTCTTGTATCTTCGATTCTGCCAGGTAAACTGGGTACTTCAATACCGACACTCATGCCCATATCTCTGGCCCATTCTATTCTCTTCTTGAATATTGATTTGTCCATATATCTCCATATCTCTTCCGGAGGATGGAAACGTATTTCGTCAAGGCCAGCCTTCCCAACAGCTTCTATCGCTTCCTTGCTTCCACTGATAGTGTATAGATGAATGTGATGGGAATTGCCAAACTCCTCTTTCAAAATCTTGATATAATCAGATGTTCGTTCATAAAATTTTAAAGGATCTCCACCGGTTATTCCCGTTCCTGTAGCCTGGATCATTTTTGCTTCCAAAATAGCATCCTTCATATTTCTCAGTGGCATTTCATCTGCATACATCACATCCTTCATCTTCTTCGGCTCAGAGATAGGACAGTAGAAACACTTTGCATCGCAAATACCGGACACAAAGAGAACCATCTTAGCCCCCTTAGCACACATTGTGCATCCAAGAGGAAGAGTTCCATTATATACAGATTTTCCAGGGAGACTTTTCATATAGCCAGTTATGTTTCTTAAATATAAAAGCGTTCCATGAGGAATATTTACAATTCAGATCTCTTCAAGAGTGGTTTGGTCATCATCTACGACCGGATTTTCTTTCAGATCTTTCATTCCATCCAGAAGCAGCACCCTCAATTCCCTCAGTAAATTTATATTATTAACATTCTCAGGTTCAACAATCATGTCAGTTTCTGGTATTTCTATCCCGAGCTCTTGAAAGGATTTAATGAACTGGGTTTTCTTGGGAGAGACTGCCTTTTTATATCTCTTAGGAAGATCTACCTCACATAGTTCAAGTTCTCTGATAAATACAGGTCTTCGGAATAGATGGAATAGAAGGGCCAGGCACTGATCTCCCTGATCCTCTCTGAAAATTTCCTTGACAACCTTTCCAATTTTTCTATACATTGTTACGGTACCTTTCTGGTTTATGGAATAAACCTTAGAAGGTTTGATCTCCTTAACCTTCAAAATTCCAGAGTCAACCATGGAACTGAGATACCCTGAAAGAGCCAACCTATGCATTTTTTGATTTTTATTTTCCAGCTCCTTTTTGATCCCGGATATGGACATTTCAGTGTTCTTAAGAATCTGAACAATCATGTTCTGAACGGAATTTGACATCACATCAACCTCTTCAATATATCTTCACATTCCCTAATTGCCGCCTGACATATGGTTAAGGAGGAACCAAGAAAATTCTCTGGGGCGACCATCGCTTCAATTTCCTTCTCAGAATAAAACGTACCCATAGGACTGTTCTTTAGAATGGTAATTAGAGGAACTTTCTTTTCGTAAAAATCCATGGAGATATTTCGGATAATTTCATGGGCTTCCTGTCTGCCCACATTCTTCTGTGTAAGCGCCGTTGTAAGGGCTTCTGAAATACATAAAGGTGAATCTTTTAAATTTTCGAGCATTCGTTTCTCATCAACCCATAGATTATCAAGTATCCTGTTCAACTGGAAAAGAATATAGTCTGTAAGTATACAGCTATAAGGTATGGTAAATCTCTCGAGAGCACTATTTGTGAGGTCTCTCTCGTGCCAGGTGATCGCGGCTTCCATCTCAGGAGTTACCATACTTCGGATAATTCTGGAAATACTGCATACATTTTCTGATTTAATTGGATTTCTTTTGCTTGGCATTGATGAACTACCGACCTGCTTTGATCGGTCAAAAAATTCCATGACTTCTCCTATTTCTGGTCTCTGAAGATTGCGAATTTCTGTTCCTATTTTATCAACTGTAACTGCCATCATACTCAAAACACTGAGGAGTTCTACATATCTATCTCTAGAAACAAGCTGATTTGTAGCAGTTTCGCTTGTAAGCCCAAGTATATTCATGGCTTCTCTGCTCAGTTCTAGTCCCTTGGCCCCCATGGATGCCCCTGTTCCGACAGGACCAAGGGCTTTTCCAACAAGAAAGCGTTTCTTAGCCTCCTGAAATCTCTCAAAATGCCTGGTGAATTCCATCAGGTATGTGGACAACTTTAAGCCAAAGGTAATTGGACTTGCGTGCTGTCCGTGTGTTCTCCCAAGCATTGGAGTGTTATCATATTTCTTGATAAGCTTAATTATGGTTTCACACAAATTTTTAAGGTCCTGATCCAGAAACACTGAAAA
>JAJZAR010000070.1 GCA_021799315.1 Thermoplasmata archaeon
TTTTTGCATTTCTTTTTTTCATGATTGCATTAATACTGCATTAAACTTGTATTATAATTGAATTATAATTGCATTACTTCCAAAACAATAAGAAAAAAATAATCTTAATATGGTTCAATATTTGCCATTAAAATCCCAAAATGTATGGCTTTATCTTAGTAGAATTAACTAAGATAATGAATTTGTAAAATAAATATGAAATTTACAGACGAGAACTCAATAAATGAGATCATTTAATTCATCCCTTAGTAATTTCCAATTGGGCATTGCAGTGTCCATAATTGACCTAAATTTATTGTTGTGGTTTCTTTCAATCAGATGGGCAAGCTCATGCACAACTACATATTCAATGCAGTTGCAGGATTTCTTTGCAAGCTCTAGGCTTATCCAAATTCTCTTATCTTTTTTGTTAGTGGAACCCCACTTTGTTTTCATTTTCCTGATCCTGATTTCGCTTGCATATACCCCAAGCCTCTCTTCCCATTTTACCATGTCCTTATTCAGCTCTTCAGTAAGCCCTGCCCTGTAAAATCCCTCCATAACCTTTCTTCTGCCTTGTATGCCAGCATCCGGACTTACGTACATGGCCATGTGTTTTTTCCCTGTTATCTCTATACTGCCCCTGTAAGGGCCCGTAATTACATTCAGGATGTAGCGCTGACCCATGAAATAATGGCTTTCTCCGGTTACGTATTCTCTGGAAGTTTCCCGTTTCTGATTTAAGAACTTTTGACGCTGTTTTCTTATCCAGTTATATTTAGATATAATTACCAGTTTAATTTTCTCATCTGTTGTGCCCAGTGGGACGGCAATCCTGATACTCCCATTAGGGGGATACACACCAACATGTATGTTTTTGATATCCTTCCGCACAGCCTGTATCTCAAGGCCTGACATTATCAATTTTCCCTCTTCAGTAGTCATCCTGGTTCCTCACTATATCCATTATCCTTTCAATCTCATGCTCATCGGTTATTCCAAACTTCTTTAGAACCTCCCTTACTTTATTTCTAACACGGCGCTGTTTAATTAAGTTACCTCTCCACCCATCTAATAATTCTGATCTTATTCCCCTATCCAGGGAAACTGAAAGTTCTTCATTACTTCCAAGATTATCATATAAAGCCCTGATCGCCCCTGATCCGATTGATGCAGGGTATGAATCATTAGAATTTTTATCTATTTTTCTTGCAAGTTCAACAAGTTTTTTCAGGTATTCTTCATATTCCGCTTCGTTCTTTCTGTACTGCAGTATAATATCTTCAAGCTGGTCCGATATATTCTTATAAAATGCAGGATTTGCAGGTGTATTTTTAACAACAATCTTCCTTACGTTGTTGATTACTGTTTCATCTATTGCCTTACGGCCTGCCCCTAATTTTTTCTGAAGCCTTTTTATTCCCTCAACACCCTCATTCCTGACAATGTCCAGTATCGTGGTATCCTTAAAATCTGAAATTGTTTTGCTTTCCTTTGCATCTATATATGCGTCGATAAGATGCCTCATGGCGGGCTCATAGGCCTTTAAATCTATATAGTCGCCGCTGGCCAGCTTGATCTCCGATTTAATATCCTCAAAACGTCCTACTTCCTCTTTAATTTTCTCTGCCTTATTCTGGGTGTACCCGGCCTCTTCCATATCGTTCGCTATTTCTGCATATGAACGGACTAGCCTAGAAACAGCCTTGTAAAGTTCAATTCTTTTTTCCTCATTGTTTTGCAGGTCTGATGGATTCTCTATATCCCCGCAGAAGTAATCTATAAACTGTGATCTATCTTCCTGGTTCTTTACGGGATCGCAGAGCCTTCTGACAGCTTCCAGGGACTCATCTAAATTTTTCTTTTTTGTGTTCAATGAGTTTTGAATCATGCCGGCAGTATCTGTTGGTTCATAGCCACCAAGAGGACCAGAGGTATAATCATTTACAGCCAGTTCAACACTGTTAAAAAGATCCTTATAATCAATTATATATCCGTATTCCTTGTCGTCGCCATCCAGCCTGTTTACCCTGCATATTGCCTGGAATAATCCATGGTCCTGCATTTTCTTATCAATATACAGATATGTTGCGGGCGGTGCGTCAAATCCTGTAAGTAGCTTGTCAACAACAATGATAAGTTTCATCTTCCCTGGTTCCTTTATGAACTTTTCCTTTACGTCATCTTCGAATGCTGATTGATCCATCCCATTGAGCATTTTCTCGTATATGTAATGCTTGTACTGGTTATCTGTTTCCTCGCTGTCGTCAACGGTTTCACTCTTGATATTTGCAATGCCATAGTCATATGAGGAAATCACCGCACATTTCTTTAGCCCATTGTTTTGGAATAAATCCCAGTATTTTATGGCCTCGTATATTGATCCTGCAACCAGCATTGCATTTCCTCTGTTGGTTTTCAGACGTGACCTTGTTTCCATGTCCAGCATTATATCAGCAACTATGCGGTTGAGCCTGGACTGTGAACTTAATACCTTCTGCATCGTGGCCCATTTTCTTTGCAGCTGATCTCTGGCTGTACTGTTAAGCCCTGATGTTTTCGCCTTGAACCATGAATTGATCTTCTCTGGAGATGTAAGGGATTGCTCAATATCCCTTGCCTCGTACTGTAGTTCCAGCACAATATGATCTTCAACAGCCTCATCATACTTATAGGTATGAATAAATCCCCCGAATATTCCAACAGTTTTTTTCTTCTCATCCCGGAGTATCGGGGTTCCTGTGAATCCTATAAATATTGCATCAGGGAGCCGGTTTGACATGGCCTCATGGAGATCCCCTGATTGGGATCTATGGCATTCATCAACGAACACATAGAACTTTCCTTGTGGATTGAAATCGGGCCGGGCATTCCTGCCAAATTCTTCTATCAATCCCCTATAACCCATATCTTCCGCCGAACTGAATTTATGTATTAATGAGCATATGACCCATGGCGATGGTTTATTGATCTTGTCGATTAAATCCCTGCCGCTCTTGGCCCTATATATATCCTCATTTACGCCCTTGAAGAAGCCCTCTATCTGATCATCCAGCTCTTCCCTGTCTGTGATAACCAGAACCCTTGAATTCTCTATATTCTCCCTGATCCACTTAGCAAGCCAGATCATCGTAAGGCTTTTACCGGAACCCTGTGTATGCCAGATAATCCCGCTTTTGCCTTCAAGAATCCTCTTCTGGGCAGCCTTGACACCGAAATACTGGTTGTGCCTGCATATTTTCTTAACCCCCCGATCAAAAACAATAAAATCATGCATTATTTCAAGCAGTCTTTCTTTCCGGCACAGGGCATACAGATATTTGTCAAGGATATTCTTTTTGTCTATTTCCTCCTTCCATTTCATGTAATATTTTTCAGGCGTTTCTGTGGTCCCGTATCTTAATCCCTCAGTGTCATTCCCGGCCATAACCAGCTGTACAGTGGTGAAAAACTCCCTTATAAATTGATCCTTCTGATTGTCAAGATTCTGCCGTATGCCTTCCGATACCGATACAGTGCTTCTTTTCAGCTCAAGAACAGCCACTGCAATGCCGTTGACATATAGAACGATGTCCGGGATCTTCTGGTAACGCCCATTTACGGCAACCTCTTCAGCTATGTAAAAATGGTTTTTCCCCGGGTTTTTCCAGTCTATCGGCCAAATTGTCTGCGTCTGTTCACCCTTGGCTTCCTGCATCCTGATTCCATACCTCAGTAATCTGTATACATCTCCATTGCTATCGTATAGGGAACTCCAGGTATCGGTTGTGGATCCGGAAAGTTTCTTATATGCACGTTTAATAGCTGCATCGCTGTAGCCACTTTCCTTTAAATATTTTTTAAAATATTCCTCTTCAATATTTTTATTATCTTGGTGCCTTCTATTGCCCAAATATTCATACCCCATTTCCTGTGTAAATAGATCTATTACACGATCCTGTGTTTCACGTTCTTTTTGCCCTATGTCTGTCATTTAACCCTCACCTTTCCTGTTAGTAGCTGTTGCATCAAGCCAGATTTTATCATTTTATATTTTTCCCTTTTTTGTTCTAGAGCTTGAATTTCTTGTTGTATATCTGATAATATATCGGCTATCTTCTTCTGTTCTTCCAATGGTGGAATTGAAATAGACATATCTTTAAAAATACTAATAGCCAGCGTTTTTCTTGTGGAACCACTAGAATTGGATTCCATAATTTTTCTAAATTTTTCCCAATTAAGTAAGTATTCTAAATATTGACCATTTACAACATTATAATTAATTTTTAATAGGAGTAGACCCACAAAAATCCCAATTTTAAAGTTTTTTCTTATTAATTGTGTTCTACCTATTGTACCACATTTTGATATTAATAAATCACCTTTTTCAGTATTTGCTCTTTTTGATAATTCTATACAACTAATTTCGTCAATATATCTTTTATATCTGGAAAAATTAAATTCATAAGAATACGGTTGGATGTTCTCCGTGGATATAAATGGTATGCTAGATTGACTATATTTAACATAATTAGGAGTTTTATGTGTACCATCTGTAATATATGTTGATATATCTTTAATTTTTTTAATTTCCCATTCTTTGGGTATTCTCCCTATCTTAGTATCCTTGAATTTTGAGTGTCCAATTCCCTTTGTAAGTAATTCCTGCATTAATCCCGTTTTAATATTCTCTTTCTTTGCTATAATTTCATCCAGAGCGCTTATAAGAGCATCTGTATTTAAGAGGATCTTGGCGATTTTTTGCTGCTCATAGAAGGGAGGTACTGGAACATTAACAAGAGATAGTGCAGATTTAACAAAATGTTTCATAGTACTTCCATGAACTTCATTTTTCAGTTTACTAATCACAATACCTAAAACATTATATAAATACATTTTATCAATATTCTTTTTGGGTAAAACTTTAAAAATATGCTGATTTAAATAAGCATCACCACCACGCCATATAAAAACATTTAATGTCGCAGACCACGATAGTAACAAATCTCCATTACTTATGTGGTACCTTGACTCTAACAACCCGTTAAAATAATTAATAACATTACTAGAACCAGTTAAATTTTGTATCCTAATAATAGGTGTTCCATATGTTTCCCATTGTGTCGGTTCAAATGGGTATCCATTATAGTAATCCGCAACATTATTAAGCTCAACAATCTCCCATTCCTCAGGTATCTCTCCCAGCTCAGTTTCCTTATATCCTGCTTTAATCATAGTAACCAAGTCCCTTAAGATGATCTTCAACGGTAGCCGTCAATTTTTCAACTTTAAATATTATTTCCGGAAGCGGTGTTGCATATCTTTCCTCTAATTCATAGATCCTTTCTGAAAGCCTGGAGAATGCCTCATCTACTTTAACCTGCAAAGAATCTTCAATATGGCTAAACCATTTGGTTTCTATAACAGCCTTCTTTATTTCCCCGGTAGTTGAACCTCTGTACTTTTCACGCAGTTTCGCATCAAGATCGTCCTGCAGTTTTTTCATTTCGCCCTTTATACTGGTTTCCTTCGTTAATAATTCCATGTAGTCTTTTAATGCTTTATATTCTTCCACAAATTCTAGTTTATTTTTTATTTCCTTCATTCTTTTAACAACTGCAGTCTTACTGATTCCCTGCTGGGACCTTACCTCTGAAAATGGATCATCATCCTCAGTTGTTTCTTCATCAAGATCGCTTTTTTCAGATCCCAAATCTTCAAGATCTCTTTCAAATTTTTCAATGTTTTCTTTTAAATCTTTGAAATACAGGTCTGTAACTATCTGCTTTGGCAACAGGGGGCATTCCCAGTCCACAGCTTTGCCCTTTTTGTTCTTTATTATTTCAATGCTAGCTTTCCATCCTCCTGTTGAAACGATATAAAGGTCATCCTGCATTGTTTCATTCCAGTAGTCCATGAAATCCTGGTAAATATCGTAATTATCAATGAGTCTAATATCTGAAAACTTTTCCAGCAATGCCTCTGAGAGTGTTTTAACAACATCCTTTGGATTTATCCCTATGTTTGATTCCTCCAGCATGGGTCTAAATTCCTGGCACCATCTACTGAAAGCTTCATCTACAGTTTTTTTCAGTTCTGCGTGTTCAGGGCTTTCAAGCATAGTAGAAGTAATATCTCCGGCATTAATTTTCAGGCTATAGTATCCCGGGTTAGAAGTGCTTTGGAATAACTTTTCCCTGAGGTTTGGAAATGTTTTCCAGTAGCTTTCAAGGCCCATTATATCCCTTTCAGGTATACCTCCATGAATGTGCGCCTTTATGTCCTGCAGGTCACCCAGATCGGTTGTATCTATATACAGCGAAATGTTAAGGTTGAAATCGTTTTTTTCTATTTCTGAGTATTGAACAAGTCTCGAATATTTTGGGATTTCCAGTTGATTATTAAAGACATCAACTATCCTGTGTATGTCCCTAGATCTCAAGCGATTCTTATCACCTTCCTTGGCATAGCCATCCTGCGCGGCAATCATGAAAATAGATCTTTCAGGGCCTGAATGTTCCTTGTCAAGCACAATTATGGATGCCGCTATTCCCGTCCCGTAAAAGAGATTCGGTGGGAGAGCTATAATTCCCTTTATATAGCCATGTTCAGCTATATTCCTCCTTATGATACCTTCTGAATTGCTCCTAAACAGCACACCAAGGGGCAGGATAATAGCAGCTTTCCCTGTGCTCTTCATGGATTTAATCATATGAAGAAGGAAGGCGTAATCACCATTCTTCGCAGGAGGAATTGCACCGAAATTCTGGAATCTGCCGTATATATCATTCGCCGGATCAATCCCATTGGTCCATGATTTAGTGGAAAACGGGGGATTTGCAACGACAAAATCAAATGTTTTAAGCGAACCGTCATCAGCCTTCCAGTGCGGATCTGAGAGTGTATTTCCCCTCCATATCTCTGCAGTGGGGTACCCATGTAACCACATATTCATTGTTGCCAGTGCCTTTGTTGCAACATCGTTCTCTTGACCGTAGATGGCGATTCCATTTGGAGTTTCATCGGCGGCCTTCAGTAGCAGGGAACCTGAACCGCATGTTGGATCGTATACTGTCTGTGTGTTGTCCGCCCTCGAAATACCTATAACCTTGGCCATTATCTGTGAAACTTCAGACGGAGTGTAAAACTGCCCCTTGCTTTTCCCAGATTCTGTTGCAAAGTTTTTCATGAGATATTCGTAGGCGTCGCCTAGTAGATCATCTCCTGCAGCGCCATTCCTGCTGAAATTGAATTCCTGATTCTGGAAGATAGAGATGAGGTTTGACAGCCTGTCCTGCATTTCTTTTCCATCCCCTAGCTTGCTATTATCGTTGAAATCAACCTCCCTGAAGACATCGTTGAGTCCGTTCTCATCTGCAAATCTGGCGATAATTTTATTAATTCTATCCCCCACATCCGGCTGCCCCTTAAAGGCCACTATGTCATTGAAACTCCCGCCATCCGGTATCTGGACATCTGAATCCGGATTCCCGGCGTATTTATCTGTGACATATCTCATAAAGAGCAAAACAAGAACATAGTCTTTGTACTGGGAAGCATCCATGCCTCCCCTTAATTCATCGCAACTCTTCCATATTGAGCTGTATAATTCG
>JAJZAR010000071.1 GCA_021799315.1 Thermoplasmata archaeon
ATTCATTATCCATATAATGCCACTCTCCATTGAGATTTGAGAAATGCACCCCATAATACAGAGAAAACCAAAACAATTTTTTAATCCACTGCTTATTTGTTCGATCAAATGAAAGAACAAAACCATTTGGGCAGGTCAAGTTGCCTTTTTTCTTAAATTGATTGAGAATATTACCAATCCCAAATTTTACTACACTAATCCGTAGTAAGGAATATAACTTGAACTTTGTATCCACTTCGTTATCACCTTTGTCTTTCCATAAACCTTAATCGTCTTACCCTCTTAAATCTGCCTTTGTTGATACCACAATGTTGACCTGTTTATTTTAAGTTCTTTCCTTTTCTCAAACTTTGTTGATAAAGTACGATATATAGGCAAGGAATCTAATAAACTCGATGAACCTAACGGGATTGATAATAACTCTTATCTTGAATATGAGATTGTTAATGCGTTTAAGGACTGTGTCTTTTCACTCAAGCCAAAAGATGTGAAGGATAAGGGAATATCTAAAAGAGGACTGAATAACTTCAAGAAGAAAATCAGAGAAAAGAATGGATTGAAGAATGAATCCAAAATCGTTGAGATTTTATTTGACTATATAAATCACATTAATCCTAGTAAGCGAATGTAACAAGTGGGCACGTTTTAGGGGCTAATCTATGTCTCTCCGTTCCTGAGAAAGGCTGTGATGTGAATGCAGGCATAAACAATGAACACAGGGTCGGACATCACTCATCTCCACATCATAAGAATATGGGTTAATTCCATTATATCATTCAAAGTCCAGTGTTAAGGTAAATCAGAAATGCATATGCACTCCTCCTTTGGAACCTAGCATGATCTTTCATTGCGACAATTTGTTTTACAAAATTTCATTTTCAAAGGTCATAGAACTTTTTGAAATTGCTCAACCTTTGTAGTTTCTGCAAAGGTTTAGTCGTTAATATGGGTCATAATAAGAGTCAAAAGCGTATACATATACCCCCTATATAGAGACAAAAAACAAGAATTTTGTCGCATTTGTCGCATTCAGGCGACAACTTTGTCCCATTTTGTCGCATTTTGTCACATGATATCTAATTATTACTTTAATTAGGTGACAAATGCGACACCTTATTTTTGACCATATCTCCAAGAACCTGTATTTTACGTGTCGCATTCGTGTGACACTTTTTTTGTCACCTAAATGCGACAGTTTGTCGCATGTTGTCGCATTGTGTCGCAAATCTCTTCAGGAAGCCGTAAACTACGCCATATATTTAGGTGACACTTTTGTCGCATTTTGTCGCATTTTGTCGCCAACCTCTTCAGACACACTTTAAGTATTAAACGAATTCCTAAAATATGCGGACCAACGCGAAACGTTAAGCACCCTATATGAAATGTTAAGGCTTAGTGGGAGCAATAAAGGTGAGATTTTACAAGAGATTGCACGACTGGAGCCGCAAATTACTGCACAATCCGAAAAAATTCTTAATTGTGAAGTGGGAAGTAGAGAGAACATCCAAGTCTTCATGACGCCAGAGATCAGGCAGAAGATTGAAGAGGAGATCCATAAGAATGCCGATTATGTGAACGAAAGGTTCATAAGAGCCTTTCGATATGCGACCGATTTGATTTGAAAACCTAACCTTGTGATTTACAGGGTTCTTCTCCCATTTCATCCGGTTTTGCTGTGACCTGTTTAGGTTTTCAGTCAGTGAAATATGGAATGTCATTCTGCCTTTTATCTCATCCATCGGAGACAGAACCTTCACTTATGAGCATATTCGGCAGTGCATACATTGCATTTATTGCTCGATCGAAATCTTAATGATCCGTATCTTCCTTACACCAATAGTATAAGACCATAATAGTGGAGCACTTATGATTATGAGTTACCTTAATTCAGCAGACAGTTATAGAAGTGATAACACACTCAGAAACACACAGGGAGAAGTTCTACAACTTTCTTTGTGTATGAAAGGCATGTGCTGCTTCCTGCGGAAAAATACGGGAATGGATGGATCATGGAAAACGGCTCTGAAGAAAGACTGACAGCAAAGGATAGTTGCTCACAGATACCTGGACTCAAATAACCTGCATTTATGATACGGTAGCATCCGGATAAGACACTGGTCCTACCTAGAACCTCATGGCAGAGAAATTTACTACCATAGTACTACTCTGGTACGCATGTGTTTATTTACTACCATGGTAATACCATGGTATGACTAAAAATAGTACAGGAAAAAGGATCAGATCCACCAGGAAACTGTCCATATCCATCACGATGGATCTGGATAAGGCACTGGAGGCAATGTGTGCCAGAACCGGACTCAATAAGTCTAGGGTGATTGAGAATATGCTGAGAAACAACAGACTCATATCACGGTATATTGAGGCATTAAATGCTAAAAGGGCTTTACAGACAGATAATGCAGTCTTCGCAGCTAGGCCAGTTGTGAACACCGAGGTGGCGACTCCAGTATTCAACGTATCTCGACCTGTCGAACGGGAAAATATCAGGATGGATAAGCATTCCGTTCCGGAGGGAGAAAAAGCTTCGGAATCATCTGGAGGCACGAACGGTGCATAACTGGCAGATCACTGGCAAATCTCAAAATAGGGCCCACCTGATCCATTGTCCATGATTCTGGAAATACCCCTTCAGTAGACAGGATGCCAGAAGAAGGTTTGAATCCGGTAACACCGCACATTGCTGCAGGTATTCTTATGGAACATCCCGTATCAGATCCAGTGGCCAGCAAGGCCATGTTGGACGCCAGAGCCGCAGCAGAACCTCCACTGGATCCTCCTGGAATTCTCTCTATATCATAGGGGTTTTTTGTAGGTTCTGTTCTGCTTCCCAGACCAAATTCATGAGTGTTTGTCTTTCCTATTATATAGGAACCGGATTTCAGAAGGTTTTGAACAATTCTTGCATTTTTTTAGGCACATTTGATCGAAAATATGCATTCCCATATGTTGTTATGAGATTAGCCGTATCCATGAGATCCTTCACAGAAAGTGGGATCCCTTCCAGTGATCCTATGACTTCCCCATTATTGTATTGTTTTTCGGCCTTCTCAGCATGTTTCATTGCGCTTTCGTTCAAAGTCACATAGGATTGAATGTCTCTATCATACTTTTCTATGCGATCCATAAGGTCAATCAGCAGATCCACCGGTGAAAGGCTGCGCCTCTTCATTTTCCCCAGGATACTGCTCTGACTTTCAATGTTCATAGAAATCACAATCCGAAATGTAATAAATATCTATCTAAATACGTGATCCTGCACTTGACATACATAGACTGTTTCAATTGTGTTATGATAAAGCATAATATAACTGAAATCCACTCTTATCAAGAGGAAAATTTCCTTCCCATCCCCTTCTTATAAAATTAGTAAAGTTTATCATATTTGATAAGATACACATCATGAAATAAGAATGAAGAAAGACATTTTTATTGAGAAAGTGCGTAACCTTCCATCATTCACGATTTCCCAGATATACCCTATGTTTTCGTCCCATGAATATGCGAGTGTGTTCATCAAACGACTTGTCAAAACTGGGTCTATTCAAAAATTGGCCTATGGTATCTATACTACCCAGTCAGACCCATTTATTTTCTGTACACACATTTTCTATCCTTCCTACATTTCATCATGGAATGCTCTTCAGTATTATGGATTAACCACCCAACTGCCTGGAACAATCACCGTCATATCATGGAAAAAAGCTAAAGTCCAAGGTGTAGAGTTCATCAGGTCAAGACTGCTCTTTGGATTCACAAAGGTGCGGTATTCGAATTTTGACGTGTTCATGGCAACAAAGGAAAAAGCAGTGATTGATTCAATTATCTACAATCTTGTACCAATGTCAGATCTGAGGGACATTCTGCCTCATTTGAACACAGGCATGCTTCAGACATACAGTATAAGATGTGGGAAGAAAATTGCAAGAATCGTAGGATATCTGATGGAACTTAAAGGTTTGAATACACAACTAATCAGGAAATTTATATCGGGAGACAGAAATTATGTAACTGTTGATTTTCCTGTAGACCGGAATACATGGGGATTGAGAAATGATTGATTTGAAGAAGCTTAGGGGAATAGGCAGAACAAAAGGAATACAGAATTTAGGCCAGATAGAAAAGGATTATTTTCAGGAACTTATACTTCTATCCGTATCAAGGAACAATGAGGCTGGTCTGGTATTCAAAGGTGGAACATGCATATACAAGCTGTTTTCACTTGATCGATTCTCAGAAGACCTCGATTTTGACGGTATGCCTGACAGAGCTTTCAGATCCAGAGTAGTATCATTCCTCGGAAAATATGGATATAACTCAAGGATTACGACAACCAATGACTTCGGTGAGAGCTTGAGTCTGAAAATCCTGATCAATGGTCCACTATACTCAGGAAAGAACGAGAGCAGGTGTAGAATAGTCATGGATTTCAGTGACAGAGAGAAGATTGTTATTGATCCCTCTCTCATTACTTTTTACTCACTCTATGATGATATCCCTCCCTTTCCCATATTGTCAATGGACGCGAATGAAATTCTGGCAGAGAAAATAAGATCGCTGATCCAGCGAAAAAAAGCCAGAGACCTGTATGACATTAACTTTTTACTCAAAAAGGGGGTGAAAACGTCACTGAATACTGTGAACACCAAGCTCGAATTGAATGGTGATAGCTATACTGAAGAAAAGTTCCGTGAAGGAATGTTAGCCGCAAGAAAAAATTGGGAACAGGAATTGAGCGCCTTTGTCAGATATCTTCAACCGGTTGATAACATAGAACTATTTGTTTTGAATACGATTCGCGATATGCTCCAGAAATGACGTGTCAAAAAATTTCCGTTAAATAATTTTACACCTTCTCCTATGTTGATAATCTGTCAATTTAAATGAATGTCATTGATATTTCAAATGAAAACATCACAGGCTGTGCGTAAGGTTATCCATTCTACCCCCATCTATAACCAGAATCTGCCCGTTCATATATTTGGAATCGTCTGTTGCCAGAAAGAGAGCAGCGGAGGCTATATCGTTTACTTCTCCTGTCATTGACAATGAAGTCCGGGATCGGAAAAGTCCTTCTAGATTGGTCTTTTCGACCGCAGTTTTACCAGCAATAGTCATATCAGTTTTTATCCAACCGGGTGCGATACCATTTACTCTTACATGGGATTCACGCAAATCGAATGCCAGGCGCTTTGTGAGCATAGCTATTGCGGCCTTTGTCATCGCATAATAGGTTGTATTATCCGCTGCAGTTCCAACGCCTGCGTTTGATGCAATATTTATTATAACCGGATCTGAGCTTTTTTTGATCAGATCCATTGCAGCAAGCGTTGAATACATAGAACCGAAAATGTTGATGTCAAACACTTTCCTCACTCTTTTGTCGTCATATTGTTCCAGTGGCATAACATCCATAACACCGGCGTTGTTCACAAGGATATCAAGTGTATCAATTTTCTCTTCCAACTGATTGAACATGCTGCTTACCTGATCCCTATTTGACACATCAGCCTTGATAAACTCACAACCATGCATGTCTGATTGCATCTCGCCTATAGCTTTTGTAGATGAATTGTAATTGACCATAACATGCGCACCTTCCTGATAAAACCTTTCTGCTATTGCCCGGCCTATTCCCCTGGAACCACCAGTAATCAGGACATTTCTACCTTTTAATTTTCCCTCTGTCATAACTTCATTCGGCTTTGCCTTTTTCTTAGAGAAATATCCATTTTAGTATGCACAAAAGTTTTAGTTTTCAGATGTGGACTTTACCTTAGACCGTGGGTTAAAAGATATGAGAGTTATAATCAATTACAGGAAAGACAACCACGAACCAAAAAGAAAAATATGATTGAATGTGATGTTAAGAGCCTTAACTCGTTATAAATGTAGGCACATGATCCAATGTTATGGATAACTTTTCCAGGATATCGTTCTCCCTCTTTGTGATCTCTGTCATTATTTCCTTCCCGTTCTGGAGTTTTACCTTCCTCACCTTATGAAGCTCCAGGAACAGTTTCTCCATGGAATATCTTTCTGCAAGATCTGTTTTCTTCATCTCCCCCAGTATCTGCGATCGCATTGCAAGCGCTATCATGTTCACGAACAGGTGCCCCTTCAGTGTTGCAGTACTGTGGACTCTCAACGGTTCAGATCCCAGGAAACTCTTGGAAAAGAGGAACAGCTTCTCCACTGAATCCCTCTTCCTGTACTGCATCAACAGATCAGAAGGATCATGTTCTCCGGTGGACGTGATGATCGTGATTCCACACCTGTTGACTCTCTGTGATACGGCGTTCTCCCTCATCTTTACCGTAAATGAACCGGATTCCCTGGAATGCTTCCATGACACGAAGCGCATGTACTGCCCCATGATCTCTTCCGCAACGTATTTCGGCCTCTCATATTCCCTCACCTTCCTTTTCTTCAGGCTTTCAGTCCTTTCATGGAGTGAAAGGTAGAACCCTGATCTTTCCCTCATATCTCTTTCCGGATCATAGTATACCCATGCGTTGATCTCATGCTCTCCCACCCTCAACTTATGCTTCTCTGCAAAGATTATGCTCCCGGATATGTGGATCATGTTGCTTCCCCTCTCCACAGTCCTCCGGGAAAGCAGTGCGATCCTCTTCACCTCATTCAGGGAATATGTTGCGGGCATTATGAAGTCCATATTCCCGGAGATGAGGTAATCGATGTTTGATGAGGAAAACATGCCGCGATCCATGATGAATGTCACATCCCTTATTCCGGCGGATTTCAGCACTTCAACGGTGTTCTTCACTGTTGTAATATCAACGACGCTCCCCGGATATATGTCATAGAATATGGGCATTTCCGACTTCCTGTCCTCCACCAGGGAGACGTTGACCTGTGGCAGATCCGGATCCGATCTTGAATATCCGTACTCAAGGAGATCGATGTTCTCTGAATGTGAAGAAAAGGATGTGAGATCATAATAGAGAGCATCAGAACCTCCTGTGACCTTCAGTATCTCCCTCAGGTATCCGTGATTCGGGTTCATTTTTCCAATGGCACCCATCACCCTGGAGATGTTTGATGATCTCATGTCTGCTGGGCAGATCTCCTTCAGATAGGAATCCTCATACCATGATTCTACGTTGTTCATGGCCTCAGGCCTTATGACCCTGTTCATTGCCAGTATCAATACAGTGGTGGCATGTTCACCCACTATATTCCTCAGAATTCCGTGAAGATTGAGTTTCTCTGCAACCTTCATGACCGGCAGGAGATCACCATAGGAGTAAGTCATTACTGTTTTTTCAACAACCTTTCCATCCAGGACCGGCCCCATGTATTTTGATTTCTGCCTGATCTGCTTCGACGCTTTGTCATAATACGGAGTTATCTCGTATTCGTACTCCTTCCCATGGATTTTTTTGATCCTTGTGAAACTCTTCATGTAGTTACGGTAGGCACATATTCATTATAAGGATTGTGGCACCAAAACCTTGTATGAGCCATTGGTGGACAAGATAAATAAAAATATGTGCCTACATATTTGGGGAATTAAGGATCTAC
>JAJZAR010000072.1 GCA_021799315.1 Thermoplasmata archaeon
ATTTCTTCCTTTCCTCCTTAACTTCCCTGATAAATTCTCTAACCTCCTTCACGGTGTGTGAATGCATGGGTGGAGCTCTTATCACTCTTGGGGACCAATTTGTTAGTGACCTTATGTTCTTAAGATAAACTGAGTCCTTCTGTGATACGATAGACGGTTCTTCAAGTTCTATAACAACTTCTCCGGTATCAGATTCGAAATATACGTCCTTCAATCCTGCGGATTCAGGTATATTCCCTTCCACGATCTTCCGCGATTCCTCCTCTTCCTTCATAATAGATGGATCGGGTCTTATCGCAATTCTTCGTCGTATTTCCTGAGCCACCTTTACTGCAGTTTCTTCCCTGTTTGCGAATAAATTCTCGTTCTTTGTATAAACAATTATGTTCGGGCCTTCATACACAACCTCTGTGATCTCATTATCCGGAACAAGCTTGTCAAATATGGCTTTGGCCTCTTCAATGTAATCTCTAAAAACCATGTATAAAACTCCGAATTTTTTTTATCTAAAGATAATTAATAATGTAATTTAAAGGTTTAACTTTAACTTTTTGATCCTGTTGAGAACTTCAGATTCCTCGACCTTTACGAATCCTTTGTCCTTCGTGATAACGGCAATGTCAATCATACCTCCTGACGCTGAGTCTCTTGACTTTGCCGCTGTAATGCCTCTGATCACAAGGTCTATACCTTCATCAACTGACATATCCTTATTATACATAGATTCCAGGACACCATATACATAGGGTGAACCTGATCCTGTGCTGACAAAAGTATCTTCAACGGAACCTCCAGCTGCATCCACAGAGAATATGTGCGGTTTTGAGTCAAACCCGCCTATTAATATCTGAACCATGTATGGATAGAACTTAGTCTGATTCAATATGTTTGAAAGCAATGTTGCTGCCGCATTGATTGGTATATTTATTTTTCTCTGCATTCTGTAGAGTTCAAGTTCAGCTTTCATATACCTGACCAATACCTGTGCGTCTCCAACGAGACCGGCTATTGTCATTCCAGCATAGGTGTCTATTTGAAACAATTTCTGCCCATCCTTGTGCGCTATAAAATGTTCCATGGTAACTCTCCTTTCTGTAGCCATGATTACTGCATCCTTAAGTGTAATAGCAACTGTCGTTGTTCCTGTTTCCATTAATTTTTCCATGCTTTCACTCCTGTCAGGCAATTTGTAAATATATTAAAAACTTTGTAATTTTTGAGAAGTTATTATCGAATTACGTTTAATTCTGGATTCTTTTACAGCCATATTCCATTTAAGTAATATCTTTATTCCATCGTCGTTCCTTTAACTGTTTGCCAATAGGTATTTTCAATCAGTTTTCTTTTCAGTAATAAGGGTTACCTTCCCTTGCAAAAGTTAAATATTCCTGTATCATAGCGAGTTATGGTTCTAACGGCAGAAGATATAATGAATCCATTGCCATCAGTACGTCCGGAAAATCTCAGCGCAGCTTCAGCAACAAAGATTATGGCTACAGATCATAAAGGGTTCGTTCTTGTTGGAAGCCAGAACTCAGTCGTCGGAATTGTGACAGAATGGGATCTTATAAGCAAAATAATGGCTGAAAAACGAGATCCTGAAACTGTGACACTGAAAGAGATCATGAGTTCCCACATAAACAGTGTTGAAGAAAACACACCTACTAGAAAGGTAACAGTAATTATGAGCAGGAATGGAATAAGAAGAATACTAGTGGGGAAGGACGGAAAATATACTGGGGTAATCACTTCAAGAGATATATTGAGAATTTTTGAAGATTACGTAGAAAATGTGGAGAATGTCGCAGGCAAATATGGCATACTGTGATGATCATTCTATTTATTTTTTAGAGCATATTTGGAAAGTCTTTTTGTTTAAGTTTAACTCATAAGGTGATCGATTTCAGTTCGCTGAAATTTTTATACCACCAGTTTCATTTATTGAAAATATGCTTGTATATTTCAATGATATCATGGACATCACCCTTTGAGTATTCAATGAGTTTTTCTCTGTCGTTTTTCCAGAGAAACTCCACCGCTTCGGCAGGATTCATACCCTCTATTGAGACATTATCTTTGACTCGCATGAGGTCAAGATCTGCGTAGGCATCATAATTCAAAACCTTTTTCAGGCTGTTCAGTTTGTATTCACCCATCCTTAGCCTCATGTCGAGGGCGCAAACATACATCATGTCCAGGAGATAACTGGTTCCAAAGAAATACTTAAGGTTGAATAATTGTTTGGAATAGCTTAATTTTACAAGTTTCGTATTGATAAGAGTAATATCATAATTCACATGGTTGTATCCAATTATAACCTCTGGCTGGTATGTATCCATGAAATTATCAACTTCTTTGAGAAGTTCATATTCATCATGAGAATCTGGATAAGACATTAAAACCTTATATGTGCCCTGAATGGTTCCAAGAGACACTGCTATGATCTCTTCATTTTCCAGAAATCCTTTCTTCACAAGTGTTTCCAGATCAATTGCCATCACTCTTTTGGCCCCATTTATTCTATTCTTTATTCTTGAGAGCCCAATTACCGAGTCCATGCACCACCCATGAATTCATAAGATAAGATTATAACCATTGTTTAATTCAGCGGATATGAAATATGCATCCAGAAGCTATGACTCCCAAAATCTGGACCTGAAACACATAAGTAATCTGGCCCTGGGATTCTTTAAGGAAGAGGGATTTGTTACACAGAGATTCGAGAAATCTAACGAACATATTATACAGGCTAGAAAAGGTGGCATCCTCAGAGCACTTTTGTCAACATCGAGAGCCATTACTGTTGTTTTGAATGCACACAACAACACCATTGCTGCATATATGGGTGTTTCAGAATGGATTGACGGAAGTGAGGATGAGAGAAAACGTATGATAGGTTTGTCAATCGAAAAGTTATTTTTAGAAACTCAAGAGTCCCTGTGGGCATACGAAATTGAACATCATCTCTGGAACCATCTGGAAACGAATATTGAAATAAGCTAATATTACCATTTCTTGCCAGTTATTCTCTCATACATATTTCTGTAGAGTGCAGATGTCTGATCTACGATTTCATCTGGCAGCGGAGGTATTTCAGGTTCAGAAAGACCATTTTTTCTCGCATCGTAAAGTTTTTTATGATACCCGGTGGTTCTATAATACTGCCTTACTCTTTCTTTGGATAATTCAACTATGGTGCCTTTTTCAAATTCATCAGCTTCCCAGAATCTGTCTTCGTCTGCAGTTCCAAAGGTGTCCACTATCACAGGTTCTCTATGCAGAGAAAGGGCCAGTTCCTTTTTTCCGTCTGCGTGAATGAGGCCTCTTGCACCAACTTCCCTCTGAATTCTTGTATCTATTCTCTCTATCATATCCTTTATTCTGTAAATTTCCTCTTCATACAGACCACCTATGCTAGAAGCTTCTTTGAAATCAACAGGCCTGTCAGTTGCCTCAAATTTTGTTGTCATTTCAAAAAATGGCACATCCAGTTGATCCCCTACTTTAAAGTCTGACCTCAACCCCAGTTCTTTGTAGTCCATTTCTCCTGATTTCAATCTATCAAAAAGAGAGCCCGCCACATAGTGTCTCATTATGAATTCCAGTGGGATCAGAAAATTTATCCAGAACTTTGAACCACCTGCCTCGCTGATCCTGAACTTCTGAACCTCCATAGAATTACCAGATTTTAATTGAATGAAGTCCGTTTTATAACCCATTTCCCTCAGTATTTCAAACCAGTACTGGGAAGTTCTGCAAAGGGATTCGCCCTTATCCTTTATCTTTACAGGTATGATCTTGTCAAAGACGGAAATTCTATCTGAAAATTGAAACAATAGCCTGTCTCCGAGATCATAAACATCCTTTACTTTTCCAACCCTCAAAGGTTCCATGGTCAGTTATGCATAATGGCAATTTAAAACTTCATTGCGTTAATGCGCTAGATACATTATATATTTTTAGCACTGGCCTATCAATGATGGCCCCCTGTTGCATGGGCTCAGAATGAGATTTTTTGAAATCTTCAGAATTTGCCCATTTTTCAAAATCCTGTCTACTTTCCCACATGGTCATAACGACATATTCATTATCATCCCCAGTGGGTTCCAGGATATAGTTTGATATGAATCCATCATGGTTCATCAAAGTTGAGTTACGATTTTTGAATCTTTCAAGGAATTCCTTCCGGAAGGGTTCTGCTACCCTTATTCTGTTTTGTACCACTATCATATATATTTATTTGAATGAAGTATAAGTAGTTTCTTCACTAATCATTAGGTATGCGGATGGTTAGGCTTGCCTTAAGTTAAAATATGATCTGCTCAGACAAAAACTATTTGTTTTGCAAAAGAAGCAGTTTTTGAGCGATTGACAATGCTGAAAAGCCGTATATAATCAGAGATGGAATTTCATGAATTCGTGTTTCTATTATTAGAACCTAAATCTGGCAAGTATTACGGGTTTTCTCCAGAGATAAATAATGCACAAAATCATAAGATTTATAGTTAAAAAAGAAATTCACAGCTAGGAACAATATATGCATTGTGCTTCCTACAAATTAAACATGGAACCATCTTTTTCTGAGGCCGTAATTAAACGAAGCGGAATATGCAGTAAAACATTTATGACTCAATCGGCCTCAAGTTTTAGCAAAATATCAACAATGTTCAGCTTCATGCTGAAGGTCAACATACGGATGCGTGATGCTACTGATCGATAGACAGTACTACAATTTGAACGCCATAAATAATACCGAGTATGTTGATCTGGCAAAACATGGAATGATCGCAAGCAATCGGACTGCGGCTTTGATATCTGTTAATGGTACGATTGACTGGGCTTGTTTGCCAGATTTTGATTCCGATCCCATATTTGATTCTATATTGGACCATAAAAAAGGCGGATACTTTAAACTCCAGCCTAAGGACACTGAAGGCGTGGACTGCACCCAATATTATATTGCAAACACAAATGTGCTGGTCACAGAATTTGTTCAGAAAGGCGAAATGATATTGCGAATTACAGATTTCATACCTTCTTCTCCATATGTGACCTTGAATTCCCCAGAAATACATAGATATGTGGAAATACAGTCTGAAGAGAAGGAAATCACATGTGAAATAGATCTTTCTTTTCATTTCAACAAACAAAACAAAAAAATAGTAAAACACAAAAATGGCTTTATTTTAAAATCAACCGGGGGAGATAGTGTTGGAGTAGCCTCGGACTTTCCATTCACAGTGCATAATGGAAAACTTGTGTCAAATCTTTCATCTACTTCCCAAGTAAGTGGATGGATTGTACTATTTTATGGAATAGAACACGTGATGAAACCGGGAGATTATAAGTCCTATAATCTACTGGAAAATACCATCAAATATCAAAAGGAATGGGTCAATAAGGGAAGTTACCCTGTGCTTCACAATAGCGAAGTCATAAGGTCTGCGCTTGTGCTCAAGGGTTTGATTTATGAACCCACTGGACTTATGGTTGCTGCACCGACCGCCAGTTTGCCAGAGTACATTGGAGGTGACAGAAATTTTGATTACAGGTTCTGCTGGGTCAGGGATGTTTCATACGTTATCGAATCGCTTACCATGCTTGATTACAAAGATGAGGCAGTGAAATTTTTGTACGATGTTATGGAACGTGTGAAAGCTGAAGGTGACCTGAAAACCATATATCCAATAAAAGACAAATCTTCAATTGAGGAGAGAACGATTGATTACGAAGGCTATTGTGCCTCCTCACCTGTTAGGCTTGGGAATGCTGCGTCATCTCAACTTCAGATAGATGAGTACGGCAGTCTGATAAATGCAATATACCATCTATCGAAAGCAGGAGGCCCCATTAACTCTTACCTATGGGACTTTGTAACGTCCATGCTTAACAAACTTACTGAACTATGGAAAAATGGTGATTCAAGCATATGGGAATTCAGGACAGGTCCGCTTCACTACACTTATAGCAAAGCCATAGCATGGTCAGCGTTCAAAAGAGGCGTGGAGATGGCTAAAGACCTGAAAATGAGTGCACCTGTCAATTTGTGGAAGAGCCAGGAGGAAGAGATTAAAAATGATATCCTAGAGCATGGATTTAATAAGGATCTTAACTCTTTCACGCAATATTATGGGTCTGAAATTGTTGATGCATCTCTTCTAAGGTTGCCACTTTTAGGTTTCCTTCCACCGGATGATCCCAGAATTGTTGGAACAATGGCGCGCATAGAAAAGGATCTTATGGTTGATGGCTATCTTTTTAAGAGATACAACATAGCTGACAATTTCAATTTTCCGGACAATGGCTTTGTATTATTATCCTTCTGGTATGTGGAAGACCTCATAATAATGGGTCAAATAAAGAAAGCAAAGCATACCTTGGATAAAATATTATCTCACACGAACCATGTTGGTTTATTGTCGGAAGAGATTGAATTTAACACTGGAAAACTTGTGGGAAACTTTCCTCAGGCTTTGAGCCATCTGGGACTCATAAGATCTGCCGTTCGCCTGAACAGAGTTTCAAAAAACAACAGTAACATAGATCATGAATTGAGATTTACTCTTTTCTAGATGAATTGTCCATTTCTGGAAAGAATGGATGTTAATTATTCAACAAAGTTACTCTTTCATGTCTTTGTCATATCGTTATTGAAATAAGTGATCTTCGCGTTATTTGAGGTTCAATGCGTTCTGAAAAATATTTCTGCCCCCGTAGACCACGATTGAGGGTAACATGGCTTAACTTTCATTCTATCCGGAGGAATCAAATTCCCCCTTTCGTCGACGCCCACATATTCCGGCAAACCACCCAAAGAATCTGAAATTGCCAGAATTCTGTTTTTAATTTCATTATACTCTGATATGTATCCCCTTTTCCTCAGCCCACAAGCAATGATCCAGTTGTCATGTGGCCAAACACTCCCTCTTTGATATGCTGTGGGATCAAAATCAGCATCCTTCACTGATAGGGTTCTGATACCATATTCTGTAAGGAGATCTGAACCCATCAGATAACTAATTACAGATTCTTCCTGATCCTTTTCCAGTATGCCTGAAAAAAGCAGGTGCCCGGGATCGCTCGTAACGCTTTTATTGAGTTTCCCCTTACCGTCCATTGCGAGTGCGAGATAATTCAAGCCTGGGATTTTAAAATCCTCAAAGATGGATGATTTCATCTTCTCGGCGGCCTCAGACATTTTCTCAAGAAGTTGATCAGTGGCCCCACAAGTGCGGAGAAATTCCTGTGATTGTGAAAGTACGCTGTAAGCGTATCCTTGCACGCCAATCACGGAAAGCGGAGATATCATAGAGTCGAGGAAATCGCCGCTGCCATCTCTCCAGCTCTGAGTCTGAAGCCCTTTCCCTCTATCAGGCTTGCTGAAGGATAAGTATTTCTTCCCACTCAGATGATCTATTAACCATTGAGCAGATAGGATAAACGATTCCTTAATTCTATCACTTTCCAGAAACTGCGTTTCCCTTTGGTTTAATCGAGTTCCAAGAATTAGA
>JAJZAR010000073.1 GCA_021799315.1 Thermoplasmata archaeon
AAGATCTTCAGAGAAGTTTCAGGTGAGGATCCTAAGACCGGTTGAGTTTGAAACCTTGAGGGATGCAATGGATCCAAACACCAGGAGGATATGCACATCCCTGCTGTTGACAGGAATGCGGTATGCAGAACTGCAGAGACTGAGGGAGAATCCTGACTGGCTAGATGGGAAGTTTGTTTATCTTCCCAGAGGATCCATGCTAAAGGTTAAGGCAAAACAGAAGGAGAGGGCGATCAGGCTGTCTGATATGGGCAAAACACTGCTCCCAGATCTGTTTCAGGTACCGCATCCGTTGCCAGAACTCCCGGCCCTGGACATGAAGCTGGGGAGGCTGTCAAGAAGAATCCTGGAGGGAAATCCAATAAACAACAAATCCTTCAGGAAGACCTGGGAATCGTGGCTCGTGTTCTATTATCCGGACAAGGCATTGCAGATTGCATTGAGCCAGGGACATACGACCACAACGCAGTATGAGCATTACCTGAATATTCCGTTTGAAGAATGGGACAAAAGGGAGATGAGGAAATGGGTAGAGGGATGGATATGACAAATACTGAGGTCAAAAATCTACTCGAAAACTACAAAATTCACAGGAAACTTACAAGGGATCTTCTTCTTTCACTCGGTCAGGAACACCTTTCTGTCAAACCATTCCATGCATCAGGTAGCTTTGGTAAGCAGTTCAGGCACCTGATTGATATAGAACGTAGCTACGTAGAATCATTGACAACCGGATCCCTCTCGTTTTTCAGGCCAAATGTGGATCACTCCATTGAAATTGATAAGATTAGACTTATTAATGAGATGGACACATTAGACAGGGAACTGATTCAAATAATTTGCAGCCTCGGAAATGTGAAGGCCTATAACAAATATATTGACTGTAGACAGGCCGTGAATTATCTTGGTGAAAGCAATATGTTTGCTTCTCCAATCCAGATACTTAAATGGATAACTGAACATGAAATATTCCATGAAGGCGAACTTGCGCTATATGTGAGAAATGAAAAACTAAAATTCCCAGACAGCTGGATCATTTGGGGACTCAAATAGCGTTGAATGTCCGAAAAACCTACCCATCAAAACTGACCTGTTTATTTGTATGCCCCCCATTGATTTCTGTGTCCGGAAAAGAACTATTTGTCGAACAGTCAAATATACGATTAGGGCTGTAATTGAAAACCTAAAATACGTTCTTAGGTTGCAAATAAGAAATTGATTAAAGTTATGACAACTCTAAATCATGTTAGAAATGATAAATACGTAAAAGTTGAACAAAGAGTGTGAAGCAATGGAAGACAATGAAGATTTTGAAGAAACGGTTTTACAGGAGAGAGCCAGACTTGGAAATGAAAGAAAAAAGCAGAGGGATACTGCTAGGTTGGTCTGGGCCTCAAAACCAAGAAAAGAACCCTCTGCAAAAGACCTTACGTTCCAAACTGCGGAGGTTGTTTATCCAAACAGTGCGACTGGAGCTCTGGGGAGTTTCTTGGGAGTCGAAAAGCCGAATTTAACAAACACTCCTAACAGAATGATGTGGGGGGATAATTTGCTCATAATGCAAGCACTGCTTTCACAAGGCTACGAAGGTCAGGTAGATCTTATTTACATTGATCCACCTTTCAATACTGGGGAGAATTTTAATTTTCCAAATGACGTTAGAATTGGAAATAAAGAGTTTGAAATGGAACTGCCTATAAGTGAGCGGCTTGCCTATACTGATACTTGGGAAAGGGGCCTTGACTCATTTCTCGATATGCTATATCCAAGACTTCAACTTATGAAGAGGCTACTAAGCAATAAGGGAGCGATATACGTGCATTGTGATCAGAATGCATCTCATTATATCAAAATAATTATGGACGAGATATTCGGAAAGGACAATTTCCGAAATGAAATAATTGTCAGGAGAATACACAAAAACATTAGAGAAAGGGAGCGTGTTCCGTCACTTAATGTTGCTGTTGACTATATACTATTCTACGCAAAATCACCGGATCACTTAATTGAACCTGCCATAAAGGAAGTGAAGAAACCGGATAGGTGGCACTCATTCGAGGCACCTGGAATAAGAAATGGTATGGATTACGAGTTATTCGGATATAGACCAAACTCAGGTAATCACTGGCGCTGGACGAAGGACCGGGCTGAGGCAGCTATAGCTGAAGGTAATCTGAGGCCTAATCCGAGTACCGGTAAACCTGAATACTTCATCCCATCATCTGATTACGCCCTGAGGGACAGTCTATGGGACGACATTACCGCATATTCCTTCACACAGGGATATCCAACTGAGAAAAAAGAAGAATTGCTGGAGCTGATAATAAAGTCTTCTTCCAGTGAGAACAGTCTCGTTGCAGATTTCTTCTGTGGGTCAGGCACAACAGCTGCAGTAGCGGAGAAACTGAAGCGGAGGTGGATAACCTCGGATTTGTCAAAAACTGCAATCCAGGTCACCAGGTCACGACTAGTAAACCAAAGGGCAAATCCATTCATAATAGAGAATCTTGGCAACTATCAACGCCAACTCATTTACCTCCACGAGGTCAAGTTGCGAGAGATGTACAATATAATTCTTAAACTATACGGGGCAATTCCAAGAGATGACCGGCCAGGCATAGGAATAAGCAACACAGACAGGAGCACCCTAGTTTACGTCTGTGAACCAGACCGCCCCATGACAGCGAGGAAGGCTGTAGAACTTTCCAGGGATGCTTTGGCACTTGACGGGCGAGGTTACAGAAACCTAGTAATCCTAGCATGGGACTATGATTACAATTACGACGAGGACCTTAGAAAACTAAGCTCCAACGTATATGCAAAAATTGAATCAAAAATAATCCCCTCGGATGTGTACAAGTATCTCAGAAGCACAAAGGTCGGGGATCTGTCTCTTGCTGACAGAATTACATTTTACCAGAAGCCATATGTTAAAGTTTCTGAGCCGGAATTGGTTGACCAATTTGGAGATGAAGCTGTAATTAAGATATCAATTGATCAGTATGTGGTAATGGATAATCCCATAAGGGATGAAGAGAAGAGGAAAGAGGCAGAGGAGCTTCTCAAACAGAATTATGCATATCTCATCGATTTCTGGTCCGTGGACTGGGATTATGATTCTATAACTTTTAAGAGCATGTGGCAGGCAACCAGGAACCGCAAGTCCAAAGACCCGGTGATCACCACGGCCGATTTCAGGGTCAAAAGGGGAAAGGTATATAATATAGCAATCAGGGTTGTTGACGTTTTCGGCAACGATGCCTCTGCTTCCAAAAAGATCAATGTGAGGTAGGCATTATGTCTCAGAAGGTTTCAGACAGGCAATATTTCGCAAAGCATCCCCTCGCGCAGAAGATAATGAAAGAAGTTGAAACGTGGTCCGAAAACGGATACCCCTCACATAATGGAAAAAACATAACCCCTGTCACAAGGGAACTTCTGGAATACTGGTTCAACGGGGAAATTCATGAGGAGGTGAGATTTCATCTTTCCCAGCGGAGGGCCATAGAAACTGTAGTCTACTGCTATGAGGTACTTGGCGAACCAACTCCTAAAAAACTTTTTAATTTATTTGATAGTGAGGAGATCCGAGGAAGAGGCATAGATAAAGAGCTGGAAAAGATGGCATTCCCGAGGTTTGCCATCAAGATGGCGACAGGTACGGGTAAAACATGGGTGATTAACGCTCTCATTGTCTGGCAGTACTTCAACAGATTGAAGCATGATGACGGGCGTTTTTCACAATACTTCCTGCTTGTGGCTCCAGGAAACATAGTTTATGAGCGATTGCTCGATAGTTTCCTTGGTAAGGTGAAAGATGGAAAGAGAGACAAATTGACATCTGACCTGGAAAATGATCTGTTCATGCCAGAATCTTGGCGATCTGAATTTAACCTGAGGATTTACACCAAGGAAGACATCACCGGACACACTCAACCTACCAATGATCCATATATAATGATCACAAACTGGCAGCAACTAATGGATGTCACCGGAAGGGAAAGAACGATCTCCGAAGATCTGGGAATTGAATTCAGGGAAGACAGCGACTCATTCAGGGTTCAGAATTTCTATGATTTCCTGACTGCAAATAATTCTCTAGTTGTAATAAACGATGAGGCACATCACCTGCATAATTCTTCAGATAAGGAAATGAAGAGATGGCAGGAATCCGTTGAAAAGTTATACGCGAACATCAAGGATAAACAGGGACAGCCTTTTATCCAGTATGATTTTACTGCGACACCATATTCCATCAACGGCAAGAAGAAAGAGTGGATGAAGCACGTTATATACGACTATGGGCTCGTTGAGGCAATGAATGACATGCTGGTAAAGCAGATATTCATAGAGAAAAGTTCCTATCTTTCTGAAAAAATTGAAAACCTGTCTGAAAACGAGAAATTCTCAGTCACGGCACACAGAGATGAGGGTCAGAAAATCCTTAGCTTGAGTGATGTCCAGAGACACATGCTGCACATCGGCTACGAAAAACTGCAGCAGCTTGAAGACGATTTCAAGAAACTTGACATCCAGAAAAAACCAATTATGTTCATCGTGGCCGGAGACAATGCTGAAGCAGAGGAAATATCAGGATATATGAAACAGATTATGGGAAATGATGATGGAACACAAGTGCTTACCATACACAGCGACAAGAAGAATACTCTTTCTGAGGAAGAGTATAAAGCCCTAAAGGAGAAGATATTTGCCAGTGACAGTTACGGAAGTAAAGTCAGAGTAATCGTCAGTGTTATGATGCTGAAGGAAGGTTTTGATGTAAGAAATGTTTGTGTACTCGTGGTGCTCAGGCCTTCAGAATCGGATTTGCTAACTGAACAGATTATCGGAAGGGGAATCAGGCTGATGTTCACGGAGGAAGAATACAGGGAACCAAAGCTTCAGAACATGGAACATCTTAAGAATAACGAGCCGCTCATCAACTCATATGATTTCCTTTTTATAGTTGAGCACCCGAAGTACAATCAGATATATACTGACCTGAAAAATGCTGGTGCTTTGCTTTCTTCTGGCGAATCAAAAACCCTGGCACTTGATTCCAAGCGAATCCTGGTAACGATAGATGAGGCTAGGATTGCTGAATTTGATCTATATTGGCCTGCATCATATCGAGACACTGTTCAGGAAGAAATCGATTTCTCATATTTTGACGTGAATGAACTGCAACCATGTCCGGTGCCGTTTGATCAACTTCACCCTAAATCAATAATAATTACGGATTTCCACCCGCAGACCAAGTTCATGCAAGACTGGAATATGGAGGAGAATGATTTCAGCTATACCGGTTTCCTGAGAAATGCCACTCTTGAGATCATAGGTGGAAGCAGAAATATGAGCTGGCTCACAAGATACTTCAGCGAAATAGCTGCAATTACAGACAGCTATGTTTCAGAAATTCTTTTTGGGCTAAAAATAGACTTTAATATTCAGGACAATGCTGTTAAGCTGAGGAATTTCCAGCTTCTAGAGTTTATTGTAACCAATCTGAGGAAAGGACTTACACGATTCATATCTAACAAGAAAGCAATTAGTTCAACTGTAGTTGAATGGGTCTCTTTATCGACATATCGCGAACTGAAAGTTTCCATTGAGAGATCACTTAGGACTAGAAAATGCCTCTATCCATTCCTTGACTTTGGGCAAAAGGGGGGCTTTGAAAAACGTTTTGCTGAATTCGTTTTGGAGAAGGATTCAGGTGTTTCAGCATACGTTAAACTTGATCAATACGTTCACAGGTTCTCCATAGCTTATCTGGATAGCAAGGGTTTCATAGGGAGATACTACCCTGATTTCCTTGTCAAAACGGGTGACGCTATGTTCATTTTTGAGACTAAATCAGAGAAGGATGCTTACAACGATGTAGACGTTAAGTCGAAGATGATTGCTGCCCAGCAGTTCTGCAGAACTGTAACGAATGCAAACAATCATCCAAGGGGTCAGCCAAAAAGCTGGAGGTACGTTCTTTTACCTGAAAACATTGCCAATGAGTTGGAAGGCCACAGTCTCAAATCTATAGTAGAGCGCGCTGAGTCTTTCATGTCCAACCTGCTGTGGGCAGTTAAATAAGGTTTATAGGAAAACATGTAAGCTACTGCCTATATCTGTGGCCCTAGGCGACCTAAATGACCTTGAACTGAAAATGTTTAGTTAGTACTTCTGATAATACAATGTTATACAGCCCAAGGAAAAGAAAAATGATTGGTGTATAACATTGTGAACCAAATGAGAAAAGGAAAATGTCAACATATCATGAAAGCCGTATCTTTTCTATTATTTCATCCAATATAACCGTCCTGTCCCCCACTGTCCTCATATCAGTTGCCAGCGAATTTCGGAAGGAGGCAATCTCCACTTTCCTGCCCTTCTGCTTTACTCTCTTAATGGCCTCCATATAGTCGGCGTCTCCGGAAACTATGACTGCGGTGTCAAATGCACCTTCCCATGCAAGACTTATGAAGTCTGTTGCAAGAGCTATGTCTAGACATTTTTCGCTAACATATTCAACTCCATTCGGGGACCGATAGGCTTTCAGAGATCTGATGATGACTTCAAATCCGTTGCTTTTTAACTTTCCCAGAAAGCCTTTCTGTAAATCTGCATGTGAGTCGTCCTCAGACCCATAATAATAAATCCTTATCATATTGCGGCCAGCACACAGTTCATCTCTTAGTTTCATGTAATCTATGCGGAAACTGTCATTGTTTTGTACATTATAGTTATGCATACTTCTGAAAACATTGGAACCGTCTATGAATATCATAACTCTTTCACAAGGATTCACAGTTTGTATACAACAGGATACATAAAAATTTACGGATTCTGGGAACTTCCTGTCCTTTGAATCCAATTATCTGGGATAATCGGTTTGTGCCAAAGCCACATTTAGTTTTAAAACAATAATTTTGAATTCTCTTGTATACCCAGAACAGTATGCCTGTCAGCAGTCAGACCACACCAAGTATGCTGAATCCTCCAGTTGTGACAAGGAATATCCCCACGGCCATATCACCTGCAAGTTACAGTTTTATGGATCGTTTTGCCTTTATCTCGCCCGTAACTAGGAACACATGTTTCAATATTCCCTTAATTGCGTAGTGGACGGAAGTCAAGAACAGGGAAACGTAAGCGAGTGCATTGACGTCCATGGCCCTGAGAAAGCTGGAAGAGACCATGGGAGATTTATAGAGAAATACCTTTGACTATTTAGGAGGATACACTCTCAAAAATGGCAAAAAAGATTTTACAATTCTATAGGACCGAATTGATAGGATTAGCTGTCATTACGATTCTATTCTTATTATTTTTAGTTCTGTTCAGCAATCACGTTACTTCTTTGCAACGCACATCAGTACCTTTCTTCTCAACCATATTTTCAACTCTCTTAGGTCTAACTTTTACTGCCTTCGCCATAATAAGTGCCTTTATGCCAAACATAGAGAGAGATTTTCTTGCAACTAAAACG
>JAJZAR010000074.1 GCA_021799315.1 Thermoplasmata archaeon
AGTAACCAACACTTGTAAGATAGAAGTACCAGAATAGGCCAGATGACAGGGCTGCTGCAATGACAATGGGGACAAATACTGAGGAAAAAACATCTGAAATTCTCTGTATCTTGGCTCTTCCTGATATGGCACGCTGGATGAGTTCATATATCTGGCTGACAGTACTGTCTTTCCCCGTCCTTGAAACTGTTATTTTAATCAGTCCATTCAAGTTCATTGTTCCAGATGACACTTCCTGACTTACTGTTCTGAGTACAGGTTCCTGCTCGCCGGTGAGCATGGATTCATCAACCTCACTCTCTCCTTCTAAAATCTCTCCATCGACAGGTATGGTTTCACCTGGTTTCACAAGAATTCTATCTCCCTGTTTGATTTCATCAGTTTTTCTATCAATTACTTCTCCATTTTCTGAGATAAAATGAGTTTTATTGGGTATGAGCGAGAGTAGTTTACTCGCGGCTCTGTTAGCCCTTGTTTTGGTCAGGGTTTCAATGAAACTTCCCGTGAGTATAAGGGTTATTATAAACGCTGACGCATCAAAGAACACAGCAGCCCCAGGTATTGCTCCTGGAAAGAACGTTACAAAAGTTGAAAATGTAAATGCTGTGAGCGTACCCATTGAAATCAATAGGTCCATATTCCCGGTTTTGCTCCTTATTGCGTGATAAGCACCCTCATAGAATCCGAAGCCAGAATAGAATTGAACAGGTAGTGTTATGAGAAACAGGATGAAATTCTTTACGAACAGATCATATAACGATGAGGGCGGGACAGCATAGTTGATGACTATAATCGGAATTGCCAAAGACCATCCCAGTATAAGGCGCTTCTTAAGACGTTTAGCCTCTTTCTCCGGAGAGCTGTATTTTTGCATACATGTCTTTGAGCAGAAATAGTATGTTTGACCATCTATCACTGCTTTTAGATCTGTATCTTCTGGAACGAACATTCCACAAACTGGGTCTGTTGGCATAAGATCACTTCCTGTATTCTCTATATTTTAAATGGGTTCTACTAAATTCTTCCTTATGATTGGTGCTACAAAAGTAGAACGATGTATTCTGAAAATTGCTTTTTGTATCTGCACTTCTATCTACTTTCATCCCACGAATTACGTCTGTTGACATAATATTAGATAGTATTTTACGCTATATTAAACCACACAATACATAATGTTAAAGGACTAGTTGTTATTTTGTACAATATGAGAAAAAATATTTCAGAATTAGAACAGAGACTCATATTTATTCTAAAGAAGAATTCCAGAATGAGTACGTTGGAAATAGCTGATGAGCTGGGCGTGAGCAGGGCTACTGCGAAGAAAACCATGGATTCACTCATAAATACTGGTAGAATAAAGAAATTCACCATACTCCTCGACGAAGAAGAAAAAGACCTTGGGCTGGTATATACAGATAATATTGAAAGTATACCGAAAAATCTTGTTTTAGAGCACTTCAAGCTTATCAATAATTCTTATGTTGCCGTGATGTATTTCGAAGATATCCTCAAGGTTGAGAATTTGGATATAAAACGAGTTGAGATAGCTAAATCGAGAAAGACAAATGAAAATAGCATAAGAGCCAATAACATTCATTGCGACTACTGCCATGCTGAAATAAAAGAAAGGCCCATAGTATTGGAAATTGGCAAGAAAACGTATTACGCCTGCTGTCCCAATTGTGAAAGAGATCTCAGGAAAAGGATAGAAATGACTGAAGATGAATCACAGTGAACCTATCTGATACAATTCTTATCAAACTGTAATGTGTATGATTGTATTTTGATCATTGTGAAAGTTCATAATTAAATAAGAAGACACACTTATTGTTATAGAGGTTATATCATGCAAGACGGAACGACTCCTGAAAAGTATTCTGAGAAATACATTATTAGGAGTGGCATATTAAATGGAACAGACATCCCGGCCGGAAAAGGTAGCATTACTGTGGACCGTAGCCTATCAAGAACCTTGGAGGGCAAGTTGCTGGTTCTTGATCTTTCATTGAGAAAGGGTCCCTGCCCGGATGATATGTGCCAGATAAACATGGATGTAGACGCCAAAATCGTTCAAAAAGCCAAAAGGGATACTGACAATGATCCGCAAGAGCATGGGTTTTCATTGGCCATAGATAGAGAAGTCTTCCGGTCTATAGATAGGGGAAGAGAACACATCATTATCAAAGGAAAAGCATCAAGCGTAACAGTAAAGGGATTCTCATTTACCAACTGAATTGTTGCTTGTAACGTCGTTTTCCGTATATTAAGACGCATCCTTTTCAGAAACGAAAAGGCTTGAACATGTTATTCAGGTGTTTCTCCATAGTAATGTGTCCGAAAAATGGTAAGCGAAACATCGACTTAAGCGATCTGGTATTTACTATTCAACCCTTTCAAACTCATTGATAATGGGTAACTCAACACAACTCGCAGCGATGTAAGAACAGAATCACATTTGTACAGAATGCCGGGATTGGGGATCGAACCCAAGACCTCCGGATTTCTCAGATATTATTCTTATGAGTCCGGCGCTCCACCTACTAAGCCACCCCGGCATAAAAAAAAAGGGGTTATTGGGCAGGGACTTCTTCTACTTTCTCGTCTGGGACTGAGAAATTATATTTTTCGCCAGTACTTATTAATACAGACTTTCTCAGTTCGAGTTTCTTCAAGGGATAAATATCCTTAACGCCATTCAATATTTCTGCTACGGACTCATCCTCCATAACAAAACGAGCAAACTCGAAATAGTCCATGTTCTTTGTTCTCTCTTCAACCAGTTCAGTTATCTTATTCCTCAGTTCAGAGCTTTTGTTGGCAGTCAGTTTATTATCAGTTATAGCGACGATCTTTAGTACAAATTCATAGGCATCTGTAGTTTTTATTGTTTTCACAATATCTATTCTCTCCTTTCGTCTTCTGACCATTCTTCTGACGTAATCATCGTTAACCGCGTGACCTATGAATATTGTTGTGCATTTTGTGCCTATAGTATCAACAATTCTAAACCTCAATTTGGCATTTGACTTCTTAAAATTTCCTGAAAATTCTGATATGGGTAATTCAATAATTCTCCCATTAAGACCCTCAGCACCAGTGCTAACTGCCATTGCAATCTCTTTACCGCCAAGTTGGCTTGGGGCCATGATTCTGTACCACTTCTTCTCTTTCCACTTGTCCTTTGCTCTTTTTTGTGATCTTTCTCCTGCCATTAAATCCCTCTAAAGGTTAAACTTCTAAGTCTGTCGAAATGCTAGATTTAAAGTTAAATGTTTCGATTTCTCGGCATTGGTTTTCATTCGTCCATAGGCAAAGTAATCTATTCGGCTCCTCACAAATGATATTCCTTAGTTTTGTATGGATACTCAGATCACTCGAATCAACACTCATTTTGAAAGTTAGGAATATAATAGGAATTTGGTTTTGTACAGAAACGTCAATGTACTGTGAACTTGCTTATCATATTCTAATTCCTTATTAATAAGCGGGTTACAGTATTCTGAGTGTAATTATCTGAAATGGACTCATCTTTCCAGTGACTTCACCATTTTTTATGGAAGATGGCTTTCCTATACTTTCCTCGAGCATATTGCAACGGACGTATGAGCCCATCTGTTTCGTCTTTATGGCGTAAGAAGACTCCTCATCATTTGGATTGAATATTCGTATGATATACCCTTTTCCATCATCAGCTTTCTTTATGGCAGAAGTTATGGCACCATCAATAATGATTCTATTTTCTATTTTGCCGTAATTCCTTAAAATGAGGACTGGTAGTTGAAATTCCATGGCTTTTTGCTCAATTTTATGTATGTTTTGCTCGTTTAACAGAACCCTGAAGCTGAATCTGTTCATTCCTCTATCAGCGTCAGGATCAGGATATACCGGAGATCTGAGTAACGTGCACCCAATATATCTTCCATCATACGAGAAACCAAATTTGTCTCTGGTGAGAATCGTTGTTGAATGCTGCTCTGATTTTACATTTATAAACCTCTGAACAGGAAATTCAAATTTGTTGGTCTCTTCTGGCTTTCGCAAAATGTGGCCCAAGGGGATGCCAGCTCTGCACTCTCCCAAACCTGTGTTAAAGTAAGCTCTCAATGCACGGTTGTTGCCTTGCCATTGCACTTCGAAATCAATATCATATGAATCATTTTGGGAGAATTTAAAGATCACATTCATTGTGCCTGGAAACAATTCGTAGGTTGCTTTCAGTTCTATGTAATGTTTCGTGTTGGTGATAAATTCCATAGATGACGGGATTAGCTTTATGCCACTCCCCATCTCCATTGGGTTCAATTCCCACGCATCAAAGGTCTCCGGGAAATCTCCTAGAAGTCTGAATTCCGGCGCCATGCATTCGGCTCCGTTGTGAACTATGCTGAGATTATCTGCGGAAATGCTGACTTCCCAACCTGTCTCTCTCTGTATGGCTTTATCTTTATTTTCCGTGACTTCAATTTCATAAAAGCCTGATCCTTCTGAGAGCGGTATGCTTACTAGGTGTCTTTCTTCATCAACAATCTCCTTTCCCAAGGCTCCTCCAATGCTTACTGTCTCCCCATGTTTTGCCATATGGCTGATATCAAGGATAACCTCAGTTTTCCAGGGAAAGGGATTGAACAATACAGGCCTATTCCCAGCTTTATCCATACTTGAAAGGTCTTTAATAGAATCTGACAATTCTGCGTATGCATCGATATACACCTCTCCTATTGCGCTTCCGGGCAATATGTCATGAAATTGGTTTTTTAACAGTATATCCCAGTATTTCTCCAATTCGCTTTGATTACCCTCACCATTAATCGCGATCATGGCCTCCCTCACCATCAAAAGGGATTCCAGTTCCCTGTTGGCTTTTTTAATCTCTCCATGTGTTGTATATGTTCCTCTGTGGTATTCAAGATAAAGTTCCCCGGCATATTCCGGCAGCTCTTCCTTTTCCTTCTTCAGTAATGAAATCCAATCGCCTATGGAATCAGGTTTGAGCAGAAAAAGGTCTCCGTCCTGATCTATATACCTCATGTTTTCAATCATTTCTCTTGTGGGCCCACCACCGCCATCACCATAGCCAAAAATCACAGGAACAATACCTGTGTTTGATGCATCAGCATTCCTTTCAATTGTGTTTTTCAAGTCTGCTGGTGTAATATCAGAATTGTATGTTCTTCTGTGTAGATGGGCTAGCATATCTGTTCCATCAATGCCTTTCCATCTGAAGGTGTCATATGGAAATTGGTTGGTATCATTCCACGAGATCTTCGTTGTTAAAAACAAGTCATATCCTGTCTCTTTCATTATCTGAGGCATCTGCCCATTGAAGCCAAAGGTGTCCGGAAGCCATAGGACCTTTGATTCTACTCCAAACCATTTTTTAAAATATTTCTTTCCGTAATATATCTGTCTTATTAGAGACTCGCCAGAAAGAAGGTTACAATCCGACTCCACCATCATGTCTCCTATGGGTGTCCATTTGCCTTCTGCTACCAGTTCCTTGATTCTTTTCATGACAGGTGTTTTATATCTCCCTTTAAGATCGTATTCTTCCACAAATTTGTATAACCATGCCATTGACTGAACAAAGTTATATGATCCAAATTCCTCTGAAAGATAAAACACAGAGGAAGTTGTTCTGACAATCTTCCTTTTGGTCTCCTTTACGGGCCACAGCCATGCAAGATCTGTGTGAGCATGCCCCAGGGGCAATATTTTATTATTTCCCAGAAGTTTTCTATATTCTTTCAATTTATTGTCCAGCTCTCTTTCAATTTTAGAGGCATTTTCAAATTCTACTTCAGGCATCTTCTGTGCAGCCTCTGGCTTTATGTTCCTGAAGAATTCAGCCATCTCAGGCTCATTGAGATACTTGGTTCCATAAATTAAATAGGAAACACTCTCAATTGGAAATGGTGGCAATTCATTGAGTATGGATTCAATAAAATCTATATCGTTTTCCAATCTGTATGATTTTATGTAATTGATGCAAAGAAACATTTTTGCGTAAATTGTCTCAGTGACTCTGTCTCTGTGAAATATTACTATCTGTTCAGTATTAATCTCAGGAACCAGATCCCCAAATAGGTCACGCCTACCGCAATATAATTCAAGTTTATGTTCTCCTGAAGAAATATCCACAATTGTATGGTATCTGTCAAGGCCAGAATACACTTCCCCATCTACAATGAGTACAGCCCCGCCCTTCACAGGGAAGAAAATTGACATTGGTTCTGGAAATGATACAATTGTACTGTAATAAATTTCATTGTCAACAGGTTTCTTATATTCATTTATAACTTTTGAGGACCATGAATTCAGTATATTAGCATTTTGAACACTCGCAAGTTTTAGAAACATGCTCCTTCCTTCAAGATTTCTTATTTTTCTTTCAAAATTCATTCTCGGTTACCTTGAATTTTAGATGACGGAATTGTTAAAATACCTTTATAGAGTAGGGGTCAAATAGGTTCAAGAGAACTACTTATTGCACATATGGCAGCATTATGGGATTTAATGTTTAAGAAAATTTTACTGAATACTTAAAAGGTAAAACGCATTATTAATCTTAATCGAAACTGAGGATGAATAACTGAAAGGTTAAGTTATCCTCAAACTATGGGAAAACATATTATAACCTTATTAAATTACCGTAACGAAGAGTTTAATAAATAACAACCTTTAACGGTGTAACTCAGAAATTGAATAATAGGTGAAGAAATGGCAACACAAAAACCACATTTGAATTTGGTGACAATCGGGCATGTAGATCACGGCAAGTCAACCCTTGTAGGAAGACTATTGTTTGAGCACGGAGAAATTCCTCAGCACATAATTGACGACTATAAGAAACAGTCTGAAGAGAAAGGAAAGGCTACCTTTGAATTTGCATGGGTTATGGATAGATATAAAGAAGAGAGAGAAAGGGGAGTTACGATTGATCTATCTCATAGAAAGTTTGAGACTGATAAGTTATATTTTACAATTATAGATGCACCAGGGCACAGAGACTTTGTTAAAAACATGATCACAGGTACCAGTCAGGCAGACGCAGCTATGTTGGTAATCTCAGCAAGAGAGGGAGAAGGCATAATGGCTCAGACAAGAGAGCATGCATTTCTTGCTAAAACACTGGGCGTGCAACAAATTATAGTCCTTGCGAATAAAATGGATGCAGTTCAACCACCTTATAGTGAAAAAAGATTCCAGGAAGTGAAAGCCGAGATAGAAAAGTTCATGGCATCTGTGGGATACAAGAATTTCCCAATCATACCCATAAGCGGATATAAGGGCGACAACATTGTTAAGAAGTCAGAAAACATGAAATGGTACAACGGACCAACTCTTCTGGAATCCCTAGAAGCACTTAAGGTTCCTGACAAACCAACAAACAAACCCCTCAGACTTCCAATACAGGAT
>JAJZAR010000075.1 GCA_021799315.1 Thermoplasmata archaeon
CCGATCTATTATATCTGGGTGCATGATATTGAAACATTCCAGGATGCAGAGGATCTGATGAAATATGCATCCACTGATTACAACACAGTGAGGCCACATTCATCCATAGGTTATCTTGCACCTGAGGAGTTCGAGAAGAGATGGAATGAGGATGAGGAATTCAGGATTGAATTCCTGGAAGAGAGAAAAAGAAAGGAGGAGAGAAGAGTGAAGAACAGAATTGAAAAGACAAGGAGGTTGAAAGAAAATGTCTCATTGGAAGACGGAAAAACTGTCCAGAATTAGAGGGGGCAGATCACTGTGATGCTCCATCTTCAAGTATTTTTTTTAATTGTTTCTTCTGTTCCTCTGAGAGTCTGGATTTAGCACCTTTCTGTTTTATATTTTCATATCCAACATCGTTTTCCTTGCGTACTCTCCAACTGTAAACAGTTCTTCTGTCAACATGAAGCATTTTTGAGATCTCTGAATTCTTGAAATTCTTCTCTATCAGATCGTAACCTTGCTTTCTCTTCCATTCCATATCTGTCAATTTATCCTGTCTGGAAGCTGTTCCGGAACTCATTAATAAGATATGCAAATGTAATATTTACATGTGGGGTGTGGGACACTATTCTAAAATCTGCCCATGTTGAATAAATTATGCCAGACGCCGGTGCAGAAGAGAGCGTTATCGATCCTGTCATCCCTCTTCTGTGCTATGTTCCATCCAAGCATCTTCTTGTCAGCTGCAAACCCTGATTCTGAATTGCTTCTCTTATGGTACTGTTCCAGGTATTTCATCGTGTCCTCAACAAATTCCTTCATCGTTGATTTCCATTTCTGTGACCCATTCAGTGTTGCATTCTTCTTTGGTATTACGAACACCTTTGTATTGCCCAGTTCATCCATGTATGAAGGCGATGAGTAATACCGGTCAAGCCGGATGGAGTCCATCTCTATTCCCATTGAAGAGAGAAGCTTCATTGCACGGTCATAAGCTTTCCTCTCCGATTTCATTGATGACCCAAAGGCAATGTATAACCTGGAATCCAGATCCATAAGGGCGAATGAATATGCAAACAGCCGTTTCTTATGGACCTCTGATTTCTTTGTTTCATCTTTTTCTCTCCCGTTTTCGGGATTCTCCTTTGCAAGATCCTTGAGCTTCTGCGCATAGGATTCGTAGTTCTTCTTCACCGTAAGGGAATAGCCGGTACCGTCACCAGTTGCGTCTGAATTCTTAACTCCCTTCTTCTTCAGTATGAGGACATGAAGATTGTGTATGGCAATCAGCGTCTCATCATCCGAATACAACCGTTCTATGGTTTTGTACGATACATCTATGCCCGAGAGCATGGAGAATATGGCAAGCATGTTCGCAAACATCCTGTTCGATTCACCGACGAGCTGCTTGATCAGCAGTAACTTGACCCTCTGATCCAGTGTGAGGGAATGTGGATGCCCGGGCCCATGTATGATCTTGATTGTTGATATCGCCTCATCTATGAGCGGATCAAGATCCTTCATTGCAATCTTGATTCTCTGTGCGAATTCCTGCTCATAGGTTCTCCAGTCCCTCTCTTTTTCTGGATGTTCCAGGGCATATTTCTTTCCCAGTGTGTCGTTTATCTCCTCAAGCTTGTACTGGATGTCATCACCGGTCACCCTGCCCATATGGATACAGCATGACCTTGATGATAATAAACATATCTATAGACATGTTTAAATCATGATAGGAATTATCCACCTGTGAGCAGAAAGGTATTTGTCCTTGACAATAAGCTGACAATAAGTGATGATCAGATCGAGGGCATACTTGAGAGAACTGTCACCAAACAGGGGACATCAGCCAAGGCAGATGTGCCAAGACGATACCTTGGAAAGAGGGTCTACGTAATAATCACGAAATCAGAAGGAGAGGATCAGGAATAGTGTCCCACAGTCTTACATGTGTCTATACCAAAATGAACATAATAGGCTCTAATCAACCTAAAGAGCAGTAATACGCGGTCATTTCTGCACAAACATCCTCTGGTAGTCCTATAGCTCCATAGAATTACCACAGGCACTGGACTATTGACTGAATGTTAATCTACGATCTATCCCGGATTGAGCCATTAACGATCCATGACAGGTGATCTGTGTTATTTTTCCATCGATCAACAAGCTTAGGCATAAACCTTTCCCGATTAGCAACCATCTCCCTCTCTGTAAGCTAGTCTCCAAACCTTGAGAATTTGCCCCGCATTTTCCTCTGAGACCTTAACCCTCAGTGTTCTTCATAATTTTCATGACGGAATGAATAGAGCTTTCTGTTGCAAATGACGTAAATTACGGGTGAATGATAGAAATCCTCATGACCAAACATTATCGGGGATAAGACCGATTTTAAGGATTGCATCTCGGTTATTAGAAAAATTGCAATTTTACGACAAAATGATTACAAGACTCTAGTGATGAGGATGAAATTACGATCTTTAGAACTTCTCAGGCAATGCCTTGCCTTGTTTTGTGCCCCAGGCAAGAGACATTGAAGCTTTCACATTTTATTCAACTGTAGGCTATCAGCTTGAAAATTTCTGGTTC
This sequence comes from Thermoplasmata archaeon, assembly GCA_021799315.1. Taxonomy (GTDB): domain Archaea; phylum Thermoplasmatota; class Thermoplasmata; order Thermoplasmatales; family Thermoplasmataceae; genus Cuniculiplasma. The sequence goes on from JAJZAR010000075.1 coordinate 2,569, forward strand.
AGAACTTCAAAATCCGGCTAAAAATGAAAAAGGACATAGGTTTTGAAAAGAGAAAAAGGACTGATGAAACGTACAGGAGAAGGTCATATTTGCCTTTGGGTATCATATTCAGTCTTATTAGTTCGAATAATTCTGCCAGAACCTCATTTTTCTGTCCGGCGTTGCATATAATCGTTTCAATTCGGGCTCTGTGAAATTTCAATCTAATATACTCACGCGCAATAGGATTCATTTTGAACGTGTCAGAAATATAGGTAAGCATACTCGCATAGGTTTCAGAAAATTTTGCTATGAACGCAGCATTCTCTTTGGGGTCAGATTTTAGGCTCACGCTCATGGAGTCATGTCTTCTCACAAATGTCAGTGTGGTCTCATCTATGAATACTGATTTCCCGGAATTCAATGCAAATAAAAAGTAGAGGCTGTCCGTGGTAGTAAATGTCAAGTCCGTAGCACCTTTGAACACATCAATATTGGATTCAAGCAGTGATTTCTTAACTGCCATGCACCCAGTGTTGTAGTCTGTGTTACCCGAGATCATTGAAGATAAAATTTCCCTCATGTCTTCGCTGGAAAAAAGATGGGTCTTTTTTGGCATTGGATGATGACTTCTTTTAAGTGATGTTCCTGATAGATCTATTTCCTGCAGTGAGTTGTGATAGAAAATGCATTCAGGATGGTTTTCAAATACATCCAGTATTCTTGCCAGTCTGTCAGGGTGATATTTGTCATCGTCCTCAAGAAATGTTATTATCTCTCCCTCGCAGATCTTCAGTGCTTCAAGTATTTTTTTAGCGAGGGATGCTTCCCCATTCAATAAATCGTAGCCGAAACTTTCGATTAAATCATCTAAATTAGGGTCTAGAAAATTCTTTACCACCACTACCTGGAAGAGTTTCCTGTCAAGGGTCTGGTCTCTTATTGAAAGAAGAGCTTCTTTCAGAAATTCTTTGCGATCATGGGCCGTTACTATCACTGATATTTTCTTCCCGCACATAACTTATCCAGACCTCCTCTTACGTTCATTGTAAAACAAAACAAATGAGAGTGTAGCAACCGCACCATCTACAGCTAGATTCAGGTAAATTAGTCCCGCTCCATTGGAATTCAGGTACGATATTTCAGGGTTGGAAAAATTACTGAGATAGATGTTGTAAAGACCATAGTCATAGGAAGCATGGTAAAACTCTCCCTCAACTTTTGCGGGCTGCACATAGGTCCACAGGCCCATGTTTTCATGAGAGTAATCGACTACAACTGTGAAATTAGATTTTATATTTGACAGATTGTCACGGAATGTCGGATTGAAATAACTACTCTTGGATGTCAGATTGTCCGGAAAGTGAATGACATGGATTTTCTGCAGAAAGTGTAGTGATTCACTTCCAAGAAGAGCCATGGACGATTCTGGAATAAGGGTAATCCTGGACAGGAATGGCTCATATGTACCGTTCTCGTTGATAGGACTGATTTTTAAGGCACTGTTGGATATGTTGAGTAACCCCGCGAAACTCTCGCTGGTCATGGGGGCGAAAGCGGTCTGGTTGTACATTGCTGTAACACTGGAATTCCCTGACGATATATTAAAACCTGCAGAGGAAGATCCAAACTGGCTGGTGGTGGCTACTCCACCCTGGACAAAAACGTAATAGTTTCCAATGGGAACCCCCGAATTGAGTTCAAGTGGTACAGGCGAGTATGGATCCGATTCAAATATGGCATTGATCTGATCGCCGAGAAAAATGATAGGTGCAACCTGCCAGCCAAAAGGGGCCTGATTGATGTTCATTGCACCCGGATCTAGCATGTACGAGTCGGATTGGTTTGCCAGAAGCTGTGCCATTACTGGATCCATGCCTTCCGGCAGAACAACCCCTGAAATATATTTCTCCATTGAGCTAAAGTTCTGTAAATCATAGAATGGGACAAGAGGAAGCGACACATTCATATCAGAAAGGTACTGAATTGCCTGTGGCATATTATAGGCAACGTATATTCCTGAATTATACCTGACTGTTGGTTCAAAATATGTGTCACGGTATATGCTCACCGAGCCATTTTCAAAAACTTCCCTCAAGCCTGATTGATGTGCCAGGTAATGTGAATAGTCCGAATAGTTCAGAGAGTTATACAGAATGTACTGCACACCAAGATATGTCATAGCTTTGGCAAAATGCGAATAATTATTGGAAATCAAGTAATCAGGGAAGGACATTAGCCAGCCATTCCAGCCGGTGTTCTGCGTGATTGCATTGGGAAACGAGAGATACTGATTTGTTGAAAGTGAAAAATTTGCCAGGACCATCACGTTCCCGGAAAGATTCTGGGCATAAAGATATTTTGCAGCAAGATCTATATCTGATGGCAACGGTACGGTTTTGCTGCTTGAATGAATTGCAGCTGCCTCCGGTTCAAGATATGCTACCTGGGTCAGCAGTATGCTGGCAACGAGTATAATCCCTAAAATTTTTCCAAATTTCCTGACTCTCTTGGTAGAAAAAAGCAACGTAAACAGTCCAAGCCCGAAGAGCAAGTAGTAAAATGGATCATAGAGAATGTTGAAAACGTAAATGGGATAGGTATACACTAGATATGGGTAATAATGCGTCTGCCCCAGTGCATAATTAAGCATTTGTGACAGAGTGGTTACATAGAGAACCAGCAATAGCAGAGCGAGAAAGAAAAAAATAACTATCGGCGCAATTTTTCTTCTCATGAGCGAAACAAGTGAAACAACGGTAGCGATCAGCCCGAAGCCCACATAGCCGGCGTTGTATACTCCAAACCAGTTCGCAGATGCGGTTATAGCATAATAAAAGTTATATTTCATATAGACAATGAAAAGCTGTACTGGAACTATATCTCCTATAGCCTGAAGTCCTTCGTTTTTTAATATAAATATTGAGATGAAGAATCTTATATTTATAAGTATATAAAAAAGAAGAGAAGTAACCAATACCAAGGGAATCGTTTTAAAATTCTCTTTTGAATGATCGAGGAAAAGAGCATAAATTGAGAATGCTAGTATAACAAGAATGGTGTACAGCAGGGTCCTTGTATCAACAACAAGTAGTGAGGCGGTTATGCCCACGGCAAGTCCATTAAGCCAAACCCGTCTCATTCCGCTATACAACTTGGCAGTGAAAACTCTGTCAAAAACAGTCATTGCCACAGGCATTAAGGCTATGAAAAAGCCGTATCCGAAGAATTGCCCGCCTGAAAAATAATAAGACATGGTATAAGGAATGGCTGTGGAAACCTGTATTAGAAGTATTTCTGTCCTAGTAGATTCAACCTGAAAATACTTGTTCGAAAAATACTTTACGGCATATGCAACTGAGAGGAACGCCGTTATAAATGTAATCGAAACGAAGGCTGAATTATAAGCAGCCTGTCCAAAATGCAACAGAGGACTTATGATTAGAATGAAATTATTCTCGATTGCCCCATCGACAAAGATTGAATTGTTAGAAGAAATGAGGTATCTTATAGGAAGAGCTGAATATCCTGTGCCTGGAGGTAAATCACCTCGGTATATGATTAAAAATTCCGCAATGGCAATTGCAGTTATAGTAAGCCATTGGACCACTGCTGCCTTCTTTAGTTCCATGGTACTTCACACTTAAGTAACAGGTTTCTTATATACTTTATTTATTGTAACATTCTTTCGTTCGTTGTTTTTATCACAAATTTTTTCAACGATAAGTATTTTAAATATAACATTCGTGACTTTACATCTATAAGATACATTTTTTTAGAAAACCCCTAATTTTGCGTGGTTTTTGTGATACTGGTTTGTGGGTACACAATGATTGTTTTATTATTACTTCTATTTTCTCTTTTATTTACAGCGTATACAAAGGCGTATTAGTGCAAATGTTTATTAGTGTGGGTACACTACTAACACAATGCCATACTACACATTCAAGCGATCCGGCAAGAACAGATATCTTGTCCTGAGGTGGAAGAAACGCATAAACGGTGTACCAACAATCATCAAGGAGGTCAGTGTAGGTACAGCCGAGAATCTTGCAGAGATGCTTGAGAACGGTTTGGATGATATGATCCTCAAGAGTTACAGTGCAGGTGCAACACTGTCTACATTGTACATTGATCAGAAGATAGATTTCAGAAATATTGTGAATGAAGTCACGGACCACAGGGATACGGGCATGTCACCTGGTGATTATATGCTTCTGTTCATCATGAATAGATTATCAGACCCATGCTCAAAGAACGGTATTGAAAGATGGATGACGAGAGATTATGCATCCATCATATTTCCAAAAACAGGATCACAGGATTTCTGGAATATCATGAATCGTTTTACAGATCAGCACATGAAGGACATACAGGATCATGTGAGGGATAAGATCATGGATTCAGGATACGATTTCACCCATGTGTTTTTTGATGCATCAAATATGTTCACGTTCATGGAAGAGAATGACATGGCGAAGAAAGGTCACAACAAGAAGCACAGATATGATCTCAATCAGATATCATACTATATCGCATCCAATTATGATTACATTCCACTCTATGGTGAATCGTATGCAGGGAATGTGCATGATTCAAAGACATTTGAAATGATCATAAAGAATATACCTGAACATGCAACGCTCATATTCGATCGTGGTTATAACTCAAAGAATAATATTGATCTTATTTCCCACAGAAAGTACATAGGTGCACTGAAACAATCCGATCACCATGAAATAATGAAACTTCATGTTGAGAAGGATGCCTCTATTGATATGGTACAGCATGTTTATGGAAAAGATCACAGAATCATACTG